>CALARM010000091.1 GCA_937888925.1 uncultured Synergistia bacterium
AGAAGATTTTTATCTTTCTCTTGAACAGGATAAATTTAATTTTACAGTAATTTTTGAAAATAAAATTCTGGTAAAAAAATTATAAAATAAATAAAATTACTCTTTACTTTTTTTTCTAATGTCGTGATATATTATTAAATAATTATGAAATAAAAAGCATGGCTTTTAATAATGAGGAGGGAAAAAATATGTTTGGAATTCAGGGTTTTGGTTATGCAGGAGCAGCCTATGGAGTAGGCATGAATTACGGTGGTTTCGGAGGGTTTTCCGGAGCTTATGGCGGTTTTCACGGAATGAATCAATTTGCCAATTTGTTTGGCGGTCAGAACTATTCTAACAGTTTTTCACAGGCAGGTTCCACTTCCTATGTGCCCAATCTTCAGATCGGTCAGCATGGTTACGGCCAGGACAGTTCATGGAGCAGAAGTGTTTCCGAATCAGGACAGCAGAATTTCTGGGGCGGAGAGTATAACAGGGCTGAAGCAGGAGCCTATCAGAATACACTGTATGAATATGATAAACAGAAAGCAGTGGATTATCACTTCCAGCAGGGACAGCAGTGGCATAATAAAGATGTTCAGCAGACAAGAACCGAGAGAAGTTATGACCCGGTTATTCTGGATCTGAACGGAGACGGAAAATTAGATGTAACAGGAAAAGATAATTCTTTGCAAAATGTTAATCATAAGTATAGCACAGATGTAGATGTTCATCGCGCAAATAGAAGAGAAACTACTACTACTACAAAAACTCATGAATGGGATACACAGAAAGACTGGAATAACAAGATCAATTATGATGTAGACGGAGACGGAAAAACAGATCGCACTGAATGGATGAAAAAAGGTTCTCAGGATGGTCTTCTTGTATGGGATGCAAATAAAGACGGAAAGATTACCGGAAATGAACTGATGAATGAATCCACCATTGACGGGAAACAGGGTGCTTATAAGAGCGGCTGGGAGAAAACCCTTGCCCTTGGCGATGCAAATAAAGATGGTAAAATTGATGCAAATGAAATGAAGAATTTCTCCGTATGGGTTGACAAAAACGGTGATGGTGTAACAGATGCAGGAGAATTACAGACTGCACAGCAGATGGGTATAATGGAACTCAACCCTCAGGAAGGAAGCTTTACAAGAAGAAAAGAAGTTGCCCAGGAAAGCGGTTCCTATGCAAATGCCTATAACGGAGGATACGATGCATTCGGAAATAACTGGAGCAATCAGAGTAAAGCAAATGCCTATAATTATAATGACCAGTGGGGTAATAATTATTCCCAGTCAAACAGTCAGGCCAATAACTATGGCGGCGGATTTGGCGGCGGATTTGGCTGGTACTGGTAATTTAAAAGTCTTATAAATTAATTGAAAAACCGCTTGTCCGAAGGGATAAGCGGTAATATTATTTATAGGTCATAGTATATAATCAGTGAATGGTGAGTGGATAGTTATCTACTCACTACTCACTAAATTATTGAAAGGAGTTTTTATAGAAAATGATAGCTATTTTCCCACCACCTGTTACAGCTCTTATAGATAAAGCGAATGATGTTTATCAGAAAAGAGCCACAGTTAAAGAATTAAAAGAAGCTCTGGATTATGCAAAAACCTTTCATGATAGAAGCAGAAGTTATTTTATGTTTTTTAGTAAATCCAGGGTGGAAGATAAAGAAGTCTTAAGATTAAATGAAGAAATGCTCTATCACTGCAAAAAACTTGACGAAGCTTTTGAGAAAATGGAAGAATTTGTAAAAACAGAAAAGAATGAAATACTCTTTGAAGCAGTAATCGGGGTTCAGGAAGCTTCATATATGATTTCAGAAGCTACGAGAGCACTGAAAAGAATAAAGGAAAATTTTCAAAGATTTTCGCCTATGGAGATAATAGATGATTTTATTAAAATAGCTGTGAATGTCTATAATGGTGTCTTTGAAAAAACTGCACTTCTTGAAAAAATTCCCTTTATTGTTGTATGGAAACAGGCTATTGAGAGTGATTTTCTTAAATTTAAAGAGAAATATCCTGAAGCAGAAGAGCTGAATACAAATATGGCAAATTCCCTGTCTTATATAGAAAGAGGAATAGGTGCCGTATATACCTTTACAGAACAGGGAGACAAAGAAGATCTCATGAACGGCATGAGAATTCTCGGAGTTGTTTCAGGTGATATGCAGGGATTTTTAAATGAAATGGGAGATTACAGAACAAAGAAATGTAAATACACATCAAATATTCATGCAGATGAGTTTCTTTCCATATGGTACAATCTTATAGAAAATAACAGTACACCTGAAGAAGCAAAAAAAGCTCTTGATGAGTTCAAAATCTATTTCAAAGGTATAGAAGAAGAAATTGAAAAATTCCAGAAGGATTTTATGGTAAGCTTGCCTGTTAAAGATGAATTTATTGAAGACATTGACAGGTATATAAGGGATATAAAGAATTATCTGATAGAAATAGATAAAATACTTACAGATAAAGAAGAAGAAACGCTGGATAAAGAGTGTCTTTCAGGACTTCTGAAAAAAATAAATGAAGATTTTGACTCTTTGCAGAAAATAAAGTCAGAATTTTACAGTAAATCCCTTCAGGAAAAAGATCTTTCAGGAGATGTGGAAATGCTCCAGTTAAGGGATATAATAAAAGGTCTTTATAACAGAATAGTCCCTGTGTCTGCTCTTCAGGAAGCACTTATACCTCTCTCTGGAAGGACATCATCACTTCTGGAAAGGACAGATAAATTTTTATCAGAGAAAGAAGATGAGAAAATAAGAGCGATTCACAGGGCTCTTGAATCCAGAAAAATGGCTTTTTCAGAACTTGAAAGTTATGTCGTTGACAGAATAGAAGATCATCTCTTTGATGCTCTTGAAACAATTGAAGAAACCTATGATGATCTCGCAGGAGTTGAAGAAATACTTTCTCAAAAAGAAACTGAAAAGAATATGATAGCATGTTTCAAATGTTCCACTATGAACCCGAAAGGACAGAAGATATGCAGTAAATGCGGAGCGAAACTGCCATTTGCATCTGTAGGAAATATGGATAGCACTTCTATTGAAGTTGTTATGGAAAACGGAGGAAGTTCAGGAGAAGGTATGAAATATGAAGAGATTAAAGAACTGAGAGAACTTACCGATAATGTTCTTCAGGGCTTAAGGCCTTCAGAAGATCTCCGTAAACCTCTAGGAAAGATTATAGAAAAAATCGGAGAGAATAAAAAAGCTTTTAAGGAATTTATAACACCTTATCTGGAAAAGCACAGTGATGATAAAGAGCTTAAATCCAGTTCAGATGAACTTACAAAAATCTTCAATGACCTTGATAAGGCCACTTCACAGATGAACAGTTATTTTACGAAAGAAAAGAGAGATGAATATCTTTCAGAAGGTCTTGAAGAGCTTCTGAAATCAGTAAAGGATCTTCAAAAATTCCAGGAGAATATGTCGGAATTATTGAAGAAAAAGAAGCCCGCAGGGAAGAGGTGAGAAACAGTGACCAGTGAGCAGTGACCAGTGAACAGTATTATTGCTGCTCACTGCTTACTATTCACTGTTCACTCTTTAATGTATATAAAAAAATTACAGGATTGTAAAGAAATCATATCTGGAGACAACTGTCGTTTAAGAGAAATTTTAAATCCCCTGAAAGATGAATGTTCAATCCGTTACAGTATGGCCCATGCACGGGTTGCTCCCGGTGACACAACTTTCAGACACAGACTGACCGGTTCCGAGGTTTACTATATAATAACCGGCAAAGGAATTATGTATATAGACTCTGACGAGAGGACTGTAGGAGAAGGCGATACTGTGTATATTCCTCCCCGGGCCATACAATGTATAAAAAATACGGGAGAAGAGGAACTGGTCTTTATCTGTCTGGTAGATCCGCCCTGGAAACCGGACGACGAAGAGATTTTACAATAAATACGGTTATGCACGCGTCACGCGTTACCCGTCACGATTATTACAAGGGAGGTTGTTTAAAAATGAAAAAAATTTTTATCATAATCTTATCTTTTTTTATTTTATCTTCTTCCTGCCTTTATGCCCAGTCTGAAGAAGAAGGCAAGAAAATATACAACGAAGGTCTGGAACTTTACAGTAAATATGATTATAAAGGTGCTCTGGCAAAATTTGAAGAAGCATTGAAAATATTCAAAAAAACCTTTTATGCAGAAGGTATTTCATCCACTCTTGGTAATATGGGCATGATCCATTCCAATTTAGGGGATTATAAAAGTGCCCTGAAATACTGTAATGATGCCCTTGAAATGTGCCGGAGCAATGTATTTAAAGATGTAAAAGGAGAAGGGAAAAATCTTGTAAATATCGGTCTTATTTATGCAAATATGGGAGATTATAAAAAATCTCTTCAGAGTTATGAAGATGCCATGGATATATTTAAAAGACTCGATGATTTACAGGGACAGGGAAAAGTTTCCGTAAGTATGGGAAATCTTTATTCTGACCTTGGAGATTATGATAAAGCCCTTGAGTATTATGAAGAAGGGCTGGATATTGCAAAAAGAACGGGTGACCTCCAGGGAGAGGCCATTAATTTAACCAATATGGGCAGTGTTTACGAAAAATCAGGAGATTATACACAGGCCCTTACTTATGACAATCAGGCGCTGGAAATTACCAGAAAAATGGGCTACACAGGGGGAGAAGCCAAAAATCTTGCAAATATAGGAAATGTTTATAATAGCCTCGGAGATTACCAGAAAGCCCTTGAGTATTACAATCAGGCTCTGGAAATAAATAAAAAAATGGCTTATGCCCAGGGAGAATCTCTTAATCTCGGAAATATCGGTCTTATTTATTTTAACCTTGGAGATTACCAGAAAGCTCTTGAGTATTACAATCAGGCCCTGGAAATCAAAAGAAAAATGGGAGATGCAAAAAATGAGGCCTTTGATCTGAATAATATAGGAGATATTTACTATGACCTCTCTGAATACGATAAAGCTCTCGAATGTTTTAATAAATCTCTGAAGATTAAGAAAAATATAGGACTTTCTACGGATTCTACAGTTGCCAATATAGGTAAAGTATATCTTGCGAGAGGTGAATTAAAGAAAGCCTATGAACTGTTCACATCTCTGGAAAATCCTGTCTATTCAGGTATATGTCTCGGAAAATATTATCTTGCCACAAAAGAATATGGAAAAGCAAAGGAATCTTTCTTCAATATCCTGGAAGATCTGGAGAAAAACAGGGATGCCTCTGTGGTGGTTTCATATATCGGTCTCGGCATGTCTGAAGAGGGACTGAAAAATTATAAGGAAGCAGAGAAATATTATAAAAAAGCAGTAGATTTCCTGGAACGTCAGAGAGACAGTCTTTCCCAGAGCCAGAGGAAAAATTTCTTCGAAGGCCATGTGGAAGGTTTCAGCCGTCTTGCACCATATGAAGGACTTGTCAGGATTTACCATTATTTGAATCGTGATACAGAAGGACTCCTATACGGGGAAAGTACAAAGGCAAGACTTTTCGCCGAAGAAATAGCAAGAAAATATGAAGGAAGTGAATGCAGACTCCCTGAAGAAATTTCTGTTAAAGAAAGAACTATTATTAATAAGATTGCTTCTGTATATAAACAGATGGAAGAGGCCTATAAAAATGATAATAAAGATAAAATAAAGGAACTTCAGACCATAGTGACTCCTCTTAAAGAAGAAAAGGAAAAATTTGTAAGTCAGCTCAGGCAGAATTATCCTGAATATGCATCTATTATGTACCCCAGACCGCTGAAGCCGGAAGAAATAAAGTTAAATGACGGAGAAGTCATAATAGAATATGAAGTTACAGACAGAGAAACAGTCGGATGGCTCATAAAGAAAGGGCAGATTGTTAAAACAGTAACGATTTCCGTTACGAAACAGTCCCTTACTGGACTGGTAAGGGAATACAGAAGCACCTTTGAAGATGTAAAAGATGTTTCTGCTCTGGGAAAATTCAAACCAGAGACAGGAAAAAAATTATATGATTTTCTATTAAAACCTCTTGTATCAGAGATTAAAAATGAGAAAATAATAATAATTCCCGATGAAATACTCGGCATATTGCCTTTTGAAGCTCTTATCTGTGATATGCCTTCTGCCGTGAAAATAGTTCAGGGAAAGTTCGGCCCCTGTCCTGAAGGCATAACATATACAGGAGACAGATATAATATAAGTTATTATCAATCGGCAAGTTCTCTTACAATGATGAGAACGTTAAATAAAGGTAAAGCCATTAAAGGTCTGTTTGCCATAGGAGACCCTGTATTTAATGAACAGGATGACAGACTGAAAGGCACTGCAGTTACACCTCAAAAATACGGATTTTTATCATTGCAGGGCCTTGGACAGGGTATGACTGAATTTCAGAGACTTCCTCAGACAGGTGAATTACTTGCCGGAGTATCTGCCATATTCCCGGGAGAGATTACCTCTTTATCGGGCACAGAGGCCACTCTGACAGGCTTAAAGAGCAAAAACCTTTCTGATTACCGTTACATTCTCTTTGCCACTCATGGCATTCTGGACAACGATGTACCTTATATAAAAGAGCCTGCACTGGTTCTTTGTCTTGTCAACAACAATGACGACGGATTTCTTACTATGAGCAGGGTTATGGATATGAAGATGGGTGCAGACGTGGCAGTCCTTTCTGCCTGTAAAACCGGTCTGGGAAAAACTGTTTCGGGAGAAGGCACCATGGGAATGGGAAGAGCCTTTCAGTATGCGGGAGTAAAGAATGTATTGATGAGTCTCTGGAGTGTGGAAACAGTATCTACGAATATGATGATAGAGAAATATTTCGAATGTTTGAAACCGGGAAAAAGCAGCAGGGAAGCACTTAAAGAGGCAAGGGCTTATATAAGAAAGGAAGGTTATGACCATCCTTTCTACTGGGCACCTTTTATTCTCGTAGGGGATTAGGTGACCACGGAAGAGTTGTATTTATCGGATGTATCGGATAAGATGTATCTTTAGTTCAAAGCATATCCGACTCATCTCTTAATCCGGCCCATCCGAGTTCAAACAATTTAAAAAATTTCTATTTTATGATATAATATCTTTTAAGCAGGAAAATGAATTTTTTCGACGAATCAGGGAAATTCCGCTGTATTAATCAGGAATATATAGACTTAATAAGAGTGAAGGTATCTTTATGTATTGCTCCACTGAACAGTGTTGTAATGATTTAATATATCATAATCAGGCACGATCTTACGAATATTTCTGGACAGGCCTGGGTGAAGGATTTCACCATTCCTCCTTTAAAGACCTTCTCACTGAAGAATTTAACAGCCATTTTTACGGCAGAAATGATTTCAATAATATAGATTTAGCTTTTAATATAACCATTTCAGAACATTTTTTACCTGAGTACAGGACAGCAGTAATTAATATAAAGGCCGGTGATTCAGATACAGGTTCCGTATATTTTTCTATCCCTTCTGTTACACAGGAAGGGACTTTTTTAATAAATGGCACTGAAAGGGCTTTTATTTTAAATCTTGTAGAGTCACCGGGGCTTATATTCAATGGAGACGAAGCCGTAGTCAGGCCATGTCCTTCCGGTCATGCAATCAGATTTTTCAGACATATTCCCTGTAAATACAGAGATGTCTTTAAAGATGAGATTCTTATTAATACAGGCTGCGTTGAATTTAAAGATGATAAATGTTTCATAATCCCTCTGTTTCTTTTCCTTGCAGGCATATCTGAGAAAGAAATAATGGAGTTATATCATATAGATAGAGAGACTTTATCCGGAATTAAAGATTTATATATCTGTGAAGATAATTCTTTTAAAGAACACCTGAGAGAAGACCTGGTTTCTTTACTGGACCCTTATGATTTAAAAGGAATTAAGCTCTTACGTGATGATGAAATATTATCTGAATTCAGACAGGAATTTTTAGAGAGTTTTTTCATCGGGAAGTCAGGAAGATGGCAGATTAACAGGAGATTTGCATATTATGAGCTCCCATTTCATTCTGATAGTACCATACTTACATTGGATGATATAAAGGGTTTATTTTATATACTCATAAATAAAAACCATCATGAAGACGACAGACACTGTCTTTCGAATAATGCTGTTCTTCAGATAGGAGATTATCTTCATTACCTTGTACTGAATGAAT
>CALARM010000092.1 GCA_937888925.1 uncultured Synergistia bacterium
TATTAAACTTTATATATGCTATAAATCAAAAAGATAAACAATATGTACCTGTAAAGGAAACAACTCAGAGTCTTTCAGAGTTTTTTGGAGACAGGACTTTACGGGGACGGGTCACAGATATATCAGGAGAGAATGCTGTTATAAGTTTTCCCGGAAAAAATCTGGCAGTAAGAATGCTTACCCCCCTGGACCTCGGACAAATGGTAACAGTCAGATTGAAAGGAAATACTCCAGAACAATTAACACTTCAAATTCTTTCAGACAAAGGGGAAAACAGGTTCGTACAGTTGCTTGATAGAAACCCTGAGAGTGTGGTAAAAGATCTTAACATGAAACAAAATCTTCAGACCATGTCTCTTGTGAAGAATGCTATGAATTACGGACTTCCGCTGGAAAGAAATTTTCTTGAGAAAGCTCTGACTATCTTCCAGGATACAGGGGGAGATATGTCTCAAGATATGGATATTATAGCTTTTATGAAAATGAATAACCTTCCTATGTCAAAAGAAATATTTTCATTACTCAAAAATTTTAAAGAAAATCCTCTCCCTATAAGTGAAAGACTGGATACACTCGGCAATAATCTGAAACAGTTAACGGAGAAAGACGGGGTAAATCCTGAACTGAAAAAAACTGCCGAAAATCTCATAAAACTCCTGGATACTATACCTCTGAAAACAGATACAGGTAAAGAGGAAATAGCATCTTCTTTGAAAAATATAATAAAAAATGTTTATACTCCGCCGGAACAGCATCTTTCTTCTTTAATTAAACATACGGAAGAAATGCGGGGAGGAAAAGAATTTATCATGAAACATCTTTCACAAGAAACAGGCGGAGAAACTCAGATGATAAAAAGTTCCACCGGGAATCCCCTTTCTCCCATGACCGGTAATATGCATGGAACTCAGACGGGACATGAGTTTAAGCTTAATAATCTGAAGGCCAATCTTCAGGAAATAGTACTTTCTAAAAATTTTCAATTAAATATCGAAGAATTAAATAAAAACCTTATTCTGGAATTGAAAGAATTACTCAATGATCTTGAAATGGAGGATATAAAGGTTGTACTTAAAGAGAAATCTGGTAATAATCCCGGTGTCGATGAAATTATTAACTATATCAAAGGAGATAAACATATTGATTTAAAAACTCTGTTGAAAAATAATAATTTATTTGATTTGAAAGATATGGATGAAGAAACTGTGGAAAAGCTTCTGTCTAAAAAGTTAGAGCTGAAAGATTACATAAGACATATGATTTATGAAGATAGAGACACTGAAAATCCTGTTTATGATACAAAATCAGCTCTGGTGAGATCAGGAGATGATAAACTTTCCAGAGCCATAACATCTGCTCTTGATAATATAGATAATCTTTATATGACAATGAAGAATAAATCTACATCTTTCGGGGAACTTCCCTATATATCATTACCATTGCCTCTTGTCATTCAGGAGCAACTCAAAGGCGGAGAGTTAAGAATATATAAAAGAAATCCTGAAGGAAAGAAACCTCTGGCACTTAAAGAAATCAGAATAGATCTTCTCCTTGAAACCATTACTATGGGGCCTGTAGAAATAACTGTTCAGAGTAAAGGTGCCCTGAGTGATTGTAAAATAACTGTTACAGGAGACGAAATAAAAGAGGTTTTTGAAAAGAATCTGGATGAATTAAGAGAATCACTTGAAAAATTTAATGTAACTTCTTTGACCTGTACAACAGGAGATGTGGATTTATCACCACCTCCTCTTGTACCTGCCGTGCCGAAAGAAAAGGTAATAAGAACGATAGATGCGAAGATTTAAGGGATGTGAGTAGTGAAAAGTGAAAAGTGAAGTGATACCTTAACCGTCACGCGTCACGCGTTACGGGAGGGTAATAACCATAATTTGCCAGAGTTATTTTCTTACAGTCACTTAAATCATTACCGTAACAGGTAAAATGGTTACGAACTTATTTGGAGCGGTAATCAATAAAAGCTTTGAGATGAAATACTATGGAACAGAATAAGAAAAAATTGAAAGCTGTTGCAGTTAAATATGACCCTGATTCAGAAGGTGCCCCCAGGGTAATATCAAAGGGGGAGGGATCTTTTGCGGAAAAAATAATAAATATTGCAAAAAAGGAAGGTATCAGAATACACCAGGATAAGGAAATGGTGGATTTTCTTTCAAAAGTGGATATAAATGAAGAGATACCACCTGAATTATACGAAATGGTATCTAATTTGCTCGCCTTTGTCTATAAACTTGACGGAGATAGAGTTATTTCAAAGAAAACTGATAAGTAGCGGCCTGTGACCGGTAAACAATAAGCAGCCACTTTTTACGCCGCCTCACGCCTCACGCCTCACTAACTCAAATAATCCATAAGTTTCAGATTATAAATCCTTGCAGTTACATTCAATGCTCCTTCAAGGGTTTTTTCATAGGCAAGCATATCTACTATGGCGCTGGCTGTATCGGTTCCTGCTTCATCCTTTATGACGCTCTTAAGATCATTCTGTGTATTCTGGAGACCTGTTTTTGCATCACCGGCTCTCTGAACAACTATGCCGGTCTGTGCTCTCAGAGAAACAATATTGTCAAATGATTTATCTATTAAATCCAGGAACTGTGGAGTTCTTGCGGGAGCATTTCCGGTATAGGTGAAATCTGTAAAATTCCCGCTCACATCTTCTATTTTTACCGGCTGTGTCACATCATCAGGTGTTATTAACAGTTTCTGTCTTACTTCATCGAATTTAGCCGTAACTCCTGCTCCTCCTGCATTGATGGTATCAACCAGATCCTGCATGTCAGTAGCGCCGGTCCAGTCTATGTCTACATTGTTTATTCTTACCACTCCTGCAGAAGGGGGGTGAATAAATGGCGGAGAACCTGCTCCGAGAAGAGTGGCAGACGTCACTGTTGACCCTGGCATATTGATTGACCCTGTACTTGTAAGAGTGCCTGATAAAATATTATCCCTTAAACTTATCATAATTTCAAAGGGATTGGCATCATTCTGTACCCCTCCCAGTATATCACTGCCGGGAACATTGGCTTTTATGGACAGATCTTCTCCTATTTCTCTGTTTAAATGCTGTGAATTACCGTTATAGGTTACAGAGGTAATACTTGTACCTGTATAGGTGGCGGTAAAAGATTTCGTATCTACTGCAGTGCCGGAAAATATAAATTTCCCTTCATGTTTTTGATTTGCCGTACTCAGAAAGAGTTCCATTTCTTTATCCAGTTGTGTCGCCAGGTCAGCTCTGAGTTTTGTATCAGTTTCTATACCGTTTGAAGCAGCCATACTTCTCACCCTTATAAAGGTTTCATCCATGACGCCGAGTGAACGTTCAACAGTTGCAGAATAGGCTTCCAGACTGTTTATGTTTTTAACATATTGATCGGTCTTTTCCAGATTTGAAGAAGCATCGAGGGCTCTGAACATTGCTCTCGGATCATCGGAAAGTTTTCTCAGTCTCTGTCCCGAAGAAATAGAGTTTCTGAGATTATCCAGTTTTACGTTCAGATTATTTATATTTTTCATGCTCTCTCTTGTAGCTATAGTTTCAGGAATTCTCATAATTTATCACCCCTCCTATTTCAGTGAGCAGTTATCAGTGATAAGTGATCAGTGGTCACTGTTTCAAACTCCCAGTTTATTAATTATCGTATCAAGTATTTCTGCTGAAACATTTATAAATCTTGACGATGCTTCAAAGGATTTCTGGAATTTTATCATATTTGCAAATTCTTCATCAAGGGATACTCCCGAAGCTTCTTCTCTCAGGGCAAGAGCCTGATCCGTTGTAGAAGTATATACGTCCTTTAAATCCGCAGCAGTTTCTTTTTTTGTTCCCATATCGGAAAGAAGGCCGGTCATCTGTTCCGTAGAAGTCATTGGCGTACTGAGTGACAGTTCGGCCTGAAAGGTATTTTCAAATAAAATACGGTTAAACCTGTCCATCTGTGTGGGAGATAGTTGAGGATAGTTACTCCTCAGAGTTTCTCCTTCTGCTGACAGGGTAGATGTAAAAACAGTGCCGTCGTAAAAATCATCACTTTTAATTGCATTATTTAAACCGTTCATAAGTATTGTTTTATTCCCGTCACTCATTTGAGTGCCGGGAACCCAGGCTGTTACAATGGCCTGAGACGGACCGTCCAGGAAAGAATATATTCTTCCTTCAGGCGTGGCAGGACTGCCTGAATTGGTCTGAATAGCCGTAAGAAAACTCTGCCAGTCTTTTATTTCACTTTTACTTAACTGGTTACCCATAATCTTCTCATTGCCGACAGTAGAAATATTACGTGCATTATGGCTGTCTCCTGTGGAAGGTGTACTTATACTTCCTGCAGCCATAGATGAAAAGCCTGTAATAAAATTACCTGTCAGATCCTGAATATATACGGAACCGGGAGGTGTATACGGAGCTGGAGCACCAACTGTAATATTTGTTCCTTCTCCCACCGTCGTATCTCTTGTAAGGGTTAATTTTTGATTTGTTATATCGAAAGAAGCTGTAATACCTCCATAGGTGGAATTAATATTATTAATTATTTTTGAAAGGCTTTCACCATCATTCCAGCTGACTGTCCTGCTGTTAAGAGTACCTGTTTCGTCATAATAGCTTATACCTATAGTACCGGTAGCAGAAGGGGCAGTCATAAATGCAGTGGCAGGATTCTGGTTGAGGGCTATGGCACTGTTTATAGTAGAACCGGGAGCAGACATCTGAACAGAACTGGTAAGACTTCCCACTGCAGCAGCTATTCTGTTGGGAGCATTGAGTATTTCATCTGAAATTTCAATGTTTCCTGCATTATTTGTCTGTGGCGGAACAGCAGTCATATCCAGTTTATCCTTGAAAAAAGGTATGCCCGTATTACCTGATGCATCATAGCCATTTTCATGTATGAGATTTACTTTTTCCATAAAGGTTCTTGCCAGAGAGTCCAGTTTATCGGTATATTCAGGAAGTATTTCGTCCCTCATTTCAAGTATGGCATCCAGTTTACCGTTATTAATCTTATCAACCTTTCTTCCCGTACTGTCAATTCCGTATAAAAGGTTATTGTCGCCTGTGCCTATACTGTGTCTTATATTCCCGTCACTGTCTATATTCAGAGGAAAGGAGTGGTTATCACTTACAACAGGATTTGAGCCGAGATAAACGGTCAGGGATTTTGTTTCGGTATTTTCATAGGCTCTGAAATCCACAATCTCTGACAGATCATCCAGAAGTCTTGCTCTTTCATCCTGAAGATCTGCATAACCTCCTCCGCCTTTTGCGCTGAGATTGACTATTTTTACGTTCACGTCGGCCAGTTTTTCTGTTATTTCATTGATATCCTTTATTGTATTGGTAAGCTCAAGAGATATTCTGTTACTTACTTCTTTAAGTCCGTTGCCTGCTTCATTGAAAGAATCCGTAATACCTGCGGCATCCTGTATTATTTGCTGCCTCCTTGATATATCGACGGCATTATTGGTAAGATCCTGAAAACTATTTAGAAAACTGGATATTTTGGTACGAATTCCTGATGTTTCTGATGTAAGATCTGTGTTGAAAATAACCTCTACCTGATCCAGATAATCCTCTTTTGCCGTCTGTGAACCAAGTTTTGTATTTTCAGAACGATAGAAAAGATCGAGATATTCGTCTCTATATCTTATAATCTCATTGATCCTTACTCCTGCGCCGGCAGTATTGAGTTTTGAATCATAATTTGTGACACCTGAAATTATATTTGACGAAACATCAACTGCCTGACGGGAATACCCTTCAGTATTTGCGTTGGATATATTATGACCTGTTCTCTCCAGAGCAACTCTACTGGCTCTTATACCGGACGAACCTATTTCTATTCCCAGGAAGCTCATATAATCATCCCCTTCCGTCACGCGTCACGCGTCACGCGTCACGAATTTATACTTTTTTCTGAAATAAAATACTTATACCTCCACCTGCAGCATTTAATTTCCCTGATGATGAGTAGGTAGAAGTATCTTCAGAAAGGGTTCTCATTTTTTTGATATAAAAAGAAGAAAAATCAAGATATTTCTTGATTAATGTAGCATTGATTTTATTTATTCTGACAATTTTACTACAGATAAGCTTTAAATTAAAACGAAGATCTTGAAATTTATCTCTGTAAGGTGATGGTAGAGCATTGCAGATTTCTCTTAAAGGCAGTACGGAATTATCTTTACAAAGTCCGCATGATAAATCCTGTTGCAGTTTATATCCTTCTTTTTCCAGGTCTTCTATGTGATTTAAAAGCTTCTGTTTTTCTTCTGTTATTTCTTCCAGTCTGTTAACTTCTCTTTTTATTAAAATCTGTCTTTCTTCGGAAAGAAGATCTCCAAGAGAATTATAGGAAGAGAGTAATCTTGACAGATAGTCATAAAATTCATTTACCTGTTTCTCCATTGTTCCTTCCCCCTGTTCCTTCAATGTAAATCAAAGGAATCTGCATATAGTTCCCGGATGGAGGAAGGCTATATATTTAAATACCGAAACTCTTCAGCATTTTTTCTGCTACTTTCTCCCCGGGAATATTGTAATTGTTAGTCTGGATCTGGCTCTGAATCTGGTTTACCCTGTCCTGCCTGATATCAGGAACTTCATCCAGGGCAGCTCTGGCATTCTTGAATTGCTGTGCCTGATTTGAAATTGTTAAAGCCTGTTTTTCCGACTGGACTTTTTCCGCTTCCTTTGTTCCCCTGTCGTCAAGCTGCTTTTGCTGGGCAACCCTGTTTATATCGGTTTGTTTTGCTATATCAAATTGATTGCTTCTTATTTTATCCATTGTTCTCCACCTCCCACCGTTTCCCGGAATTATTTTATTCTATATTATATATCGGCAGAAAGGTAATTTTTATTTATACCTGTCTAAAAGATATTTTAAAAATTTTTTACCCTGTACCGGTATTCTGTCATATGTTGTTCGGGTAATCTTAAATTCTATTATTTCATAATATCATAAATTACTGTAAATTGCTATATTTCCTGTTACGCATTACGCATTACGCTCCATAATAATCAAACTGATTAAAAGATACTTCTTCCTTTACTTCTTCCACAATAGATGTAATCTGCATACCTATATTATCACCGTTTAACCCGGGGCGGCCCATAAATTTCGAAACACCCATCAGCTTTATTTCAAGTTCATCGTAAACACCTTTATTAAGGCATATAACATTACCATGCTTGAGGCCAAGCAACTCATTCAGAGATATTTCCGAATTGCCCAGTTCTACCACTGCAGGTATGGGAAGGGTTTCAAGTAATTTCTTTCTATAAGAAAAAGCATTCCCGTCCATAGGCATCTTATCCTTGGAAGACCATAAATCGCTGGAACTGAATCTGGAAAGTATCGGTTCTATTACGCCATAGGGAATACATACACTCATAATGCCGCTGCTTTCTGCTATTCTTATTTCGAAGGTACCGAGCAGAACTGTTTCTTTAGGAGAAGCAATCCTGGGTAAAAACATGGGATTACACTCTATAATTTCTATTTTAGGAGTAATTTCAATCACATTGGACCACGATTCTTTAAAAACCGAAAGAACTTTCACGATTAAACCTTCTATAAGGGATCTTTCCAGATCCGTAAGTTCTCTTTCTTTTGTAAGGCTCCAGCCGGGGCCTCCCAGCAGTTTATCTATGGCAGTAAATATAACAGAGAGATTAAACTGAATGATAGAACTGCCTGTAAGAGGTTCCAGGCTGAAAACAGTATTTACGGAACTTACTACAATGGATTTTGAATATTCTTCATAGGTCATCTGATCGACTGACGCCACTTCCACATCGACCTTTGCTTTGAGGTAAACAGAGAGAGCAGTGCTTGCAAGACGTGCAAATATATCATTTATGGCATGAGCTGCATGTATGTGGTAACGGGAAAATTTCTCCGGAATTCTGAAATCATAGGTCTTTATTTTATGAGATGAAGATTTTTCTTTTGATTTTTCAATAACTTTATCTTCTGATGATTTCTCTGGTTCTGCCTGTCTGGACACGCCTGTAGTCTGAGAAAGATCTGATATTAACTGATTGATTTCAGCCTGTGTGAGAACTTCAGCCATAAATTAGCTTTTTAGCTATCAGCTATCAGCTTTTTCACCTCAATTCAGCAATTCAGCAATTCAGCAATTCAGCAATTCCGCTGACATGCTTAATTACTATATAATTTCTACATTACCCTGTAGAGCTCCTGCTTCTTTCAAAGCCTGAAGTATGGCTATCAAATCTCTTGGAGTAGCTCCTATGGCATTCAAAGCATCCACTACCTGTTGTAATGTTGTATTTTCAGATAAATAGAGTAATTTTTTTGTTTCTTCCTTTATCTGTATTGTTGTATCCTGAACTGTCTCTGTCGTTCCTGAAGATAAAGGAGGAGGTTGAGAAACACCGGGAGTTACTTTGATAATAACGGTAATATTTCCATGAGATACTGCTACAGGAGACAGTTTTATATCTTTATTTATAACAACTGTTCCTGTTCTTTCATTTATGATTACCTTTGCCACTTCATCAGGTACAAGGGTAAGTTCTTCTATACGGGCCATAAATTCTACAGTCTGCTCCTGATATTCAGGAGGAATATTAATCCTGACAGTGCCGGGATCAATCGCTTTCGCCGTATTCGGAGAAAAGGTAATGTTAATAGCTTCTGCCATTCTTTGAGCAGTCGTAAAATCAGGTTCCTGAAGGGAAAGGAGCAGTTCATTACCTCTGGCCAGAGGTGTGCTGAAATCCTGATTTATAAGTCCTCCGTCAGGGATTCTTCCTACTACAGGGTGATTTTTTGTGATTTTATTTCCTCCTCCTCCTGTGGCATTAAATCCTCCTATGGAAACAGGGCCCTGGGCAGAACCGTAAACATTCCCGTCTGCACCGCTCA
>CALARM010000093.1 GCA_937888925.1 uncultured Synergistia bacterium
TGATAATAAATGTAGTAGACTTAAGAGGGGAAGGTATTACTCCTATTCCCGTAAAGGGAGAAGTGCCTAATATTTAATCGGCGACAGAGGCAAAAGCTTCTGTGGCTTCTGTGATTATCGCCGTAACGCTTAATGCGTCACGATTAAAAAGATTGGAGGAATGTAATATGAGCAATGAAGAAGAAGAAAAAACAGTTTATGCTCTTCAAAACCCGGAAAATGTAAGAAAGATGTATAAAGCTCTTGCAATTATCGGCGAACATTTAGATGAATTTAAAGCAGATATGGAAGAGAAAAGCAGGGATATGGAAGAGAAAAACAGGGATATGGAACGGCGTAAACAGTCAGATTCTGATGTGACTCAGGGATTGTAAGAAAATAGCTTCAGGAAATTATGGTTATTGTCCTCGCGTCACGCGTCACGCGTCACGCGTTACGAATCAAAGGAGGTAAGATTATGAATTATAAGAGAGTAATTGTGTTCTTTTTTTTAATATTTCTTCTATCTACAATGATAGTGAATGCTTCTGAGATTTTTGATTCTATAAAAAGCGGTGAAATTACAAAAATAAAATTAATACTTGAAAAAAAACCGGAAATGGCAAATCTTCTGGAAGATAACAGAACTCCTTTACATGAAGCGGCAGGGAATGCCCGCAGAGAAGTGGCAGATGTGATTATTGATTTGCTTCTGTCAAAAGGAGCAGATATTAACGGACGGGATGCTGAAGGAAAAACTCCTCTTTACTGGGCAGTACAGAATAATCGTAAAGAAATAGCGGAATTGCTCATATCTTCCGGCGCAGAAGTCAATGTAAAAGATAACTCCGGTAAAAGCCCTCTTCATGTGGCTTCACAGCAGGGAAGAAAAGAGATAACAGAACTGCTCTTAAATAAAAATGCACTGTCAGATGCCAGAGACAGTGAAGGGAAAATCCCTCTTCATCTTGCCGCTCAGAGCGGTCGTAAAGAGATTATTGAATTATTTTTATCAAAAGGTGTTAATATAAACTGCAGGGATAATTCAGATAAAACCCCCCTTCATCTTGCATCTCAGAACGGCTATAAAGATACGGTGGAATTACTTTTATCGAAAGGTGCTGATATAAAGGTTAAAGATAATGAAGGAAAGACCCCCCTTCATCTGTCATGCCAGAACTGTAGAAAAGATGCAGCAGAATTACTTTTATCAAAAGGTGGAGATGTAAATTGCAGAGATAATTCCGGTAAAACCCCTCTTCATCTTGCATCTCAGAATGGTGGCAGAGAAATAATAGAATTACTTTTATCAAAAGATGGGGATCTGAATGCCAGAGATTCTGAAGGTAAAACTCCTCTTCATCTTTCCTCTCAAAACAGCAGAAAAGAAAGTGTTATTTTTCTGCTTGATAAAGATGCCAGTATAAATATGAAAGATAATTCCGGCAAAACCCCTCTTCATCTTGCATCTCAGAACGGCTGCAGAGAAGTAGTGGATTTTCTTTTATCAAAAGGTGCGGATATAAGGAGTAAAGACAGTGAAGGAAAAACTCCTTTTCATCTTGCCTGTCAGAACTGTCGTAAAGAGTCAGCAGATTTACTCTTATCCAAAGGTGCTGAAATAGATTGTAAAGATAATGCCGGTAAGGCTCCGATTTTCTGGGCATCTCAGAATGGAGCCATAGAGATAGTTGATTTCCTTGTATCTAAAGGTGCCGATATTAATTTAAAGGATAATTCCCTTAGAACTCCTCTCTTTTATGCTGTTCAGAACGGGCGAATTGATGTCGTTGATTTCCTTGTAACTAAAGGCGCAGAGGTAAATATAAAAGATAAAAGTAATGTTACTCCTCTGAAACTGGCAACGGAAAAAGCCGGCAGTGATATGGTGGAATTGCTTAAAAAATATGGGGCAGTTGAATAAAGAGGTTTATTGATTTTTAGAAATACTGCAGAGGGGTTTGATGTCTGTCAGACCCCTCTGTTATAAATTTATATGAATAGGTGGGTCATATGAAAACTTACAACGTAGGAATAATAGGTTACGGAGGTTTCGGAAAATTTCTTCATTCTTCGTGGAAAAAACTCCCTTCTGTAAAAATACTTGCCCTATCGGATATGAATATATCTTTAAAACCTGATAAAATAGAAAGATTCTATAATGACTGGCATGATTTGTTAAATGATAAAGATATAGATATCGTTTCAATTGTAACACCTCCGTCTTCTCATTGTGAAATAGCCTGTGCCGCTATGGAACATGGAAAACATGTATTAATTGAAAAACCTCTGGCAATAGATTTAGAAGATGGAAAAAAAATTATAGATAAGAGAAATGACACAGGCAGAATTGCTACAATAGATTATATAATGAGATTTAATCCCATAGTAGAATCTCTTGGAGCTTTAAGTCATGGAGGTTTTCTGGGGAACCTGAGAAGGGTAAATGTGGAAAATTATGCTCACGACAGCACTCTTCCCTGTGAACACTGGTTCTGGAACAGTAATATATCAGGCGGTATTCTTATAGAACATGGTGTTCATTTTATAGATCTCGTAAACAGTCTTACAGATCAAAAATTCGCTTCTGTTCATGGTATGTCTTTTTATAGAAATGAAAAACAGGAAGATCAGGTTCTGGGAAATGTCCTTTATGACAGGGGACTTATTGCCACTCATTATCATTCTTTTGCCTGTCCCGATTTCTTTGAAATTACAACAATGCTTTTTGCCTTCGATCTTGCCAGAATCCATATAGAAGGGTGGATTCCTCTATGGGGAAAGATAAGTGCTCTTGTAAACAAAGAAACGAGAGAGAAGCTTTCCATGTTGCCCGGGTTTAAGCTTCAGAGTTCCATACCTGTAAAATCAAATAAAATCTATTGCGGCGGCGTGGAATATTATGTGGAAGAAATGATTTCAGGAAGTTTTTATATAGGTCTTCAAAAAAGCGAGGTTTATTCTAATTGTGTTTGCGCTGTAATGGCTGATCTTATCAAAGCAATTGAAGAACCGGGACACTCCCTCAGAATTAAATTAGAAGACGGCCTGACCAGCCTTGAGATAGCTGTCCTTGCTACGAAAGAGGCAGGGCAGAGATTTATATGAGAGCCGTGAAGGGTTAAGAGTGAAGGGGGAAGAGAAGAATAGCTTTTTATATGTTCATTCTGTCAGAATAACTGCAAGTATTAATACTGCAAATAAAGATAGAATTATAATGAGTAGTGATAGGAGAGCAGATGAAGGGTCTATCTGTTCATAGGTGATGTGTTTTTTACTCTCACGAAGTTTTTCTTGTTTCTCTTCTTCTGTTTTAACAGATTTTTTCTTTTTTTTCTTCTTCTTTTTTGATTTACTCGTTGGCATTTCTATATCAATAGAATACATGTATTTATCCAGTTGTTCTTTAAATTCTATTACACTTATATAACGTTTCACAGGTTCTAAACTTATTGCTTTTTCCAGTATTTTTTCAAGTTCCTCCTTTATTGACGGTTTCAATTGCCTTGCAGGAGGAAATTTAAATGGTGTCAGTGTGGGATCATATCCTGTAAGCATCTGGTATAATATTACACCCAGGCTGAATATATCGGATTGAGGGGTTGACTGCCCTCTTCCTTTATATTGTTCAGGTGCTGCATAACCGGGAGAACCGAGCCTGAAAGTATCAGTATCTTTATCGGGATTATAATAACGGGATATACCGAAATCTATAAGTCTCACTCTGTTTTGCGGTGTTATTATTATATTTGCCGGCTTTAAGTCCCTGTAAACAACCGGTTGCTCAAAAGCATTATGGAGATAGTTCAGAATTGATGCAAGTTCTATAGTCCATTTGATTGCTTTGTTCTGAGAAACAGGATAAGTTTTTATCACTTCTTCAAGTGTCTGACCTTTTATATATTCCATTACAATATAATCATGGCCGTCGTCTCTGAACGCACCGTACATTTCAGGAAGTCCGGGATGGTTGAATTTAGATATAAATTCGGTTTCTCTGAAGAATATTTCATGACACAGTTCTTCTGTTAATTTTGAGTCAGGTGAAGGTACAAGCTCTTTTATAACCATATGCCTGTGGTCCTTAATATATTCTACGAGATAAACATTCCCCATAGCACCTTTGCCAAGGAATTTTTTTATTCTATATTCATTATGTAATATTGTTCCCATATTAAGTTCCATGATTACAGTAATTATATCATAATAATTTATTTTTTTCTCATGAAAAAAATTACTTCGATTTAATTGCTTTTTTATAGTAAATTATTTAAAATTATGATCTGTAAATAATCCTTCAGTTACAGAAATAATAAATTATAAAAAATGGAAGTCAGGTAATTCTTTATGCCATTGAAGGAGGAGGACATGCATGGCCCGGAGGTCTTCAGTATATGTCCGAAGATAAGATTGGTAAGACATGCAGGGATATAAATGGCAGTCAGGTTATATGGGAATTTTTTAAATCTGTGAAGAAAAGTGAGAAGTGAAGAGTGGAAAGTGAATATCAAACAGTAATGTGTCACTGGTAACTGGTCACTGATAACTGGTCACTGAAAAGGGGGATTTTATATAAACAATTTACATGACAACATTTCACCGAGACTTATTTTCTGGGAACTGACACAGAGATGTAATCTTCGCTGTGTTCATTGCCGGGCTTCTGTGAGTTCTTTCCCTCTGCCGGGGGAATTAACAGGAGAAGAAATAAAAAAAGTAATTTACAGCCTGACCGTTTTCGGGAAACCGATACTGGTTCTTACAGGAGGAGAACCTCTTTACAGAAGTGATATATTTGACATAATAGATTATGGAGTAAAGATGGATTTTCCTGTTGCTCTTGCTACAAACGGTACCCTTATAGATGAAGCTGTGGCAGATAAAATTGTATCATCAGGAGTGAGAAGGGTAAGTATAAGTATAGACGGTGCTTCTTCTGCAACTCATGACGGTTTTCGGGGAATTGCCGGATCTTTTCAGGCTACTATGAATGGATTTAATAATCTGAAAAAACATGGTATGAGTATTCAGTTCAACACTACAATAACAAGGCATAACTTCAGAGAAATACCGGATATTTTAAATATGGCCGTAAATCTCGGAGCAGATGCGCTTCACGTATTTCTCCTTGTCCCTGTCGGATGTGGTGTGGAACTTTCAAAAGAACAACAGATAACACCTGATGAATATGAAGATATTCTTAACTGGCTTTATGAAAAATCCCAATCGTCTCCTGTGCAATTAAAAGCTACCTGTGCACCTCATTATTTTCGTATAATGGCTCAGAGAGGAAAAGAGAGAGTGAAAAGAGGTAATGGAGCTCATAGTATGTCAGCTATGACTAAAGGCTGTCTTGCAGGAAGTGGCATCATGTTTATATCTTCTACCGGAGATGTCAGACCATGTGGCTATCTTCCCGTAAGTGCAGGGAATATAAGAGAGAAAAACATAGAGGAAATATGGAAGAACGGAGACATATTCAGAGAACTCAGAAATCCGGATAACCTGAAGGGTAAGTGTCTTGTCTGTGAATTCAAACATATCTGTATGGGATGCCGTGCCAGAGCGTACGGAGAATGTGGAGATTATATGGGTGAAGAACCGTTTTGTTCTTACATGCCGGCTAAATTAAGGAACAGAAAGGATGATTTGAATGGATACAGGGGATAAAGAAGTAATAGAAATACTTTCCCTCGTTGAAAAACTAAAATCCCCCATGTTTGCTATCCGTGAGGGGGCAAAAAAAGAACTTACAGGGACTAAGAAAGATCTGGCTTTTAAGGTTCTTCTGAAAATAATCTCTGAGGACAGCGACGAATACAGGAGAGCAGGAGCTATAGAAAGTTTACTTCTATTACCTGATGTTAATAAAACTTTACCTATTATAGAAGCTCTGAAAAAGGATACATCTGTAATGGTAAAGGAAAAAGCCATAGGTGCCCTCGGAATATTAAAGGATCCTGATAGTATAGGTCCTGTTATAGAAGCTCTTAAATCTTCTGACAGAAAAATAGTTCTTAAAGCTATATGGGCTCTGGGAGAGTTCAGAGATCATAGAGCACTGGAGCCATTTAAAAATTTGATTGAAAATACAGAAGATACAGAACTTAAAAGACAGCTGAAACTTGCTTTTGCCAGGGCTTTCCCTGATATAGATGTAATAGTGGAAAAAACTGCTGAAGAAAAGAAGAAAGAACTGTCCAATAATGTAAATAAGGTTACAACCTTTGTTACAAACTGGAAAGTAATAGTTGTAGCAATTTTTATACTGTCCCTTCCTTTTTTAATAAAACTTTTACTTGGAACAACAAGTTTCTCCTTTACAAAACCACAGCTTACAAAAGAGCTTTACAGAGAAAAAATTAATTCTATTATGAATAAGAAAGATCAATATGTAAGTGATTTCAAGAATAATTTAGAGAGAATATATGTAAAGGAAAGTCAGGTTATAAATCAGGCTCAACCTATGGAATTATGGGGTTACAGTGATAAGTTTATGGGATTGAAAAGAGAAATAGACGGGTTTACTTCACCTGAAGAATATAAAGATATAAATAAAAAAATAGTGGAAAATATAATTGTATATACTGAGATTACAACCTATTCAGGAAATATGTATACAAAGATTAAAGTTGAGCAATCTGTGAGTTATAAAGAGTTTATGAAAGATATAGATAAACAGATAAAAACAGCAGATAAGAATATTTCTCTGTTAATGAATGAATTAAATAAAACCAGATAAGTTCGATTAAAATCGTTATGTCTTGACTTGGAAAATATGCCTGTGTTATAATTTTTTTTCTGAATTTAATATTATACGATAATTTATTAAAAAGATGGTGCAATAATGTCTTTAGAGAAAAAATGTTTGATTATTTTTGACTGTGATGGAGTAATAGTTGATTCTGCTCCCCATTATATAGAAATATATAATAAAATATGTATTAAATATAATAAAAACTTTCCAATAAAAACACTGGAAGAATTTCGTTCCTGGTATGATTCCAAATGGGAGAATAACTTTTACAGGCTTGGATTTTCAGAGAAGGATATACCGGATATTCTTAATTATGAAAGTAAAATTGTAAATTATGATGACATTACATTATTTGATAATATGAAAGAAATTCTTCTGGATTTACATAAGAATTATTATATGGGCATTGCTTCAACTACACCGGAAGAAAAAATCAGGAAAAAACTTGAGAAAGAAAATCTTTGCGATATTTTTTCCATAATTTCAGGAGGAGATGACGGGATAA
>CALARM010000094.1 GCA_937888925.1 uncultured Synergistia bacterium
TTTTCCTCCACTGTTTACCTGCATTTCATAATACAGATACAGATCTTTCAGCAAAGTATCCTGATATATGTGAAGTTACGGAAGAGGTATTTGAAAGTAAATATAATAAATCCCTTGATGAGGCTGAAAACAGAGTTCATACTATAAAATCTGTTATGGTTGCCACACTGGGAAAATAATCTTATCGTTACCGGTAACAGGTAACTGATAAAATGTTACCTGTTACCGATTACCCCAGTTCTGACCCGCATTCGGTACAAAACCTCACCTGCATATCATTTTTACTCCCACAGGAAGCACATATTCTGGATGTCAACTTATCGGGAGCAACAGGAGCAAGTGAGGGCTCTTCTTTAGGAGGAAGATATTTGCTCTGTGTTCTTTTTAGTGACTGATCTACTACCTGAAGTTCCAGTTTCTTTTCTGCTGTAAAAGTAGGCAGCATAAACCCTGCAGTAAGATACCATCTGACAGTAAGTGTGCCGTACAGATTGGTAGGAACACCATCGGCAGGTATTGCTATATTCCCGTCTATTGTCCTCGGCTGCCCTGCATAGAGGGTCATACCTTCCATAAAAACTTCACTTTTTGCCATTGTATCATATGAATAACGCTTCCTGCCTCTACTGTCTGTATATTCAGACCTTCTTATACATTCAACCCTTATTCTTATTTCAGGTACTTCTACAGTTTTACTCGGGTTAACATGCATTAAAACTTTAAGCATTTCTCCTCTGCAAATCCGGTCCGGTTCTGTAGTTACAGCAAGACCTAACATTCTGGTTGTAAGATACTTTCCAAGTTGATAAAATCCTACTGCCAGTCCTACAGCGCCAGCGACCAGAAAAATAAATAAACATATATTGTCTTCTGTTATATAAATCCACTCCTTTTGTACGAATTTTTCAGAGATGTCGTAATATTATGATATATGATATTTCTTTAAAGTCAATAGATATTTTGTCATGGCTATAGATAAGGTAATTTTACTGAAAAACCACTTCCTCTGTTTAATTCACTTTCTACTGAAATTTTCCCTCTGTGATTTTCTATTATTCTGTAAGATATAGCAAGCCCGATGCCGTTTCCTTCTTTTTTTGTAGTGAAGAATGGTGTGAAAAGTTTTTCAAGGTTTTCTTTTGATATTCCGGCGCCTGTATCGCGAAAATCTATTTTTATATAAGGTTCAATTTTTTTTATGCTCACATAAAGATTTCCTCCGTCAGGCATAGCCTGTATTGCATTTAAGGAAATATTCAGAAAAACCTGCTGTAATTGCTGTGCATCTCCGGAAATTTCTGGCAAGCCTTTTTCTATTTCTTTTTCAATAGAAATATCATTTTTTTCAAATTCAGGCTTTAAAAGTTTTATCACCGGTTCAATAATTTCATCTATCTTGCATGGCAGAAGATCTGGTTTTGCCGGTCTGGCAAAGGAGAGGAAATTATTTACCACTTTATTCAATCTTTCCGTTTCCTGAGAGAGTATTTCAAGGAATTCTCCGGCAGGTGAGTTTTTATTTACAGTACCTTCTATTATCTCAACTGAACTTTTTATTGAACTGAGAGGATTCTTTATCTCATGGGCAAGGCCTGCTGAGAGTTCTCCCAGGCTCCTCATTCTTTCTGAAAATATAAGCTGTTTTTGATATTCTTTCTGTTCTTCAAGGGCAATTTCTAATTTCTCAGAGATTTCTTTGTAAAGGTATTGTTCTTTTCTCAATCTCTCAACCAGTATACCTGTAGTGACTCCTATTATAATAAAAAGTACTATTTCAAGTAACTGATTTATATATTCACCCATGGGAAGAGTCCACTGCCATGTAATATGTATAAAATATACCAGACCTACGGCAAGGGATGTAATAAGCCCTCCCGGTAAACCATAGGAAAAAGCTCCATATATGATTGGTATATAATAAATCTGACGAAATATTACATGAATATAAAATAATATATGATGGACCGGTGTGAAGAAATGAAGTAAAGTAATTACAATCCATAGAGCTATTATAATTATTAAATCTTTTTTAGAATTTTTTCTATACAATATCTTCATAATTTTTCTGATGTATCACAGTTGACGCTGGAAACAATTAACGAATCTTTGAAAAATTTTTATCTTCAATTATAATTTCTCTTTTTTTTTTTAATCCTTTAAGTTGTGGCATATTAATTGCCATGTAATTTATGAGAAGGAATAAAATATGTTAAAGGAGGTGATTACTTTGAACTACAAAAAAAATCTTTCTTTTATACTGATATTTCTCTGTGTTTTAGCTTTTACTGCCGGACAGATAGTTCTGGCTGATAGCAGAATCGCATCTTCTTCTATAGCTTCCTGTGGTTCCTGTACCAGTGATGGTAAATGCACTGATGTAACCTGCTGTAAAGACGGCAAATGCGCCTGTTGCGGAGAAAAATGTATCTGTACATCCTGTAAAGACGGTAAATGTGCAGAAGGCTGTAAATGCTGCTGTAAGGACAGCAAATGCAGTGACTGTTGTAAAAACGGCAAATGCGCCTGCTGCGGAGAGAAGTGTATCTGTTCATCCTGTAAAGACGGAAAATGTGCAGAAGGCTGTAAATGCTGCTGCAAAGACGGTAAGTGTGGCGACTGTTGCAAAGACGGCAAATGCGCCTGCTGCGGAGAGAAGTGTATCTGTTCATCCTGTAAAGATGGAAAATGTGCAGAAGGCTGTAAATGCTGCTGCAAAGACAGTAAATGCTGTGATAAATAATAAAAAAACCTGTTCTATGAACATAGAGCAGGTTTTTTTCTGTTTTAATATGTCTGAAAACAGACAGTATGTGTCTGAATTTAAACACTATTTCAGACTGTATTTTTCCATTCTGTAAATCAGGGATGATCTTGTTATAGACAGAAGTTCTGCGGCTTTTGTCTGATTATTATTTGCCTTCAGAAGAGCCTGCCTTATAAGGTCTTTCTCAATTTCTTCAAGTGATATTCCTTCTTCAGGCCAGTCTATATGGATTTTTGTTGTTTTCTCGATTGAGTCAATCAGTCGTTTATGGAGGCAGTCTACCCCTATTAAATTACCTTCAGATAAAACTATTCCTCTTTCTATTATATTTTCAAGTTCTCTCACATTCCCGGGCCAGCGATATCTATCAAATATATCCATAACTTCTTTTGTTACTCCGGTAACTCTTCCATTAGGAGAATATTTTTTTATAAGAAACTGTACAAGAAAAGGTATATCACTTTTTCTTATCCTTAAAGGCGGAAGTTCTAATGCAATTACATTGAGCCGGTAAAAGAGATCGTTTCTGAATTTTCCTTCCTTTACTTCTTCTTCCAGGTCTTTATTTGTTGCAGCAATCAATCTTACGTCTATTTTAACAGGAGTGATTCCTCCTACTATATCTATTTCTTTTTCCTGTATGACCCTCAAGAGTTTTACCTGAAGTTCATGTTTCATATCGCCTATTTCATCCAGAAAAATAGTTCCTTCATGGGCAATCTGAAATTTTCCTTTTTTATCACTTACAGCTCCTGTAAAGGCTCCTTTTTTGTGGCCGAAAAGTTCGCTTTCTATCAGGTTTTCCGGTATGGCAGAAGCATTTATGGCTATAAAGGGATGATTTTTTCTCGGGCTGTTATAATGGATTGCTCTTGCCACAAGTTCTTTGCCTGTACCACTTTCACCCAGTATGAGGATATTTGAATCTGTAGGAGAAATCTGTGAAATCATGCGGAAAATTTTTAACATTTCAGGACTTTTTCCCACTATATTATGGAAAGCATATTTTTCTTCAAGTTCTTTTCTCAGATATTTATTTTCTGAAACCAGGTCAGACATTTTAATTGCTTTATCTACAGTTATCTTCAGATCATCTTTATTAAAAGGTTTCAATATGTAATCATATGCACCGGTTTTCATTGCCTTAACGGCATCTTCGACTGTACCGTGAGCTGTTATCATGATTACGGGACAATCGGGCTTTTCTTTCAGAACTATTTCCAGTATGGAAAATCCGTCCTGTCCCGGAAGTTTTATGTCACATATAAGAAGATCCGGTTCGAATTTCTTGAATATTTCTATACCGCTATTGCCTTCATGGCATATTTTTACTTCATACCCTTCTTCTGACAGAAAATAGGATATAATCCTGCAGAGACTCTGATCGTCATCTATAACAAGTATTTTTTTGTTTTTTTTCATATCAAGATCCTTGATGTTTTATTAATTATGTAATATAGTTAACCACATGTTTAAACAGTTCTATATTATCATAAATTAATTTATTAATAAACCGGTGAAAGAAAAATGGGATTATTGGAATTTTTTACTGCTATTTTTGAAATATTTGATCCTGATATAAGAACAATGTTATTCAGAAACGACATAAATGGCCTGATAAAAGCTCTCAGTTACAGAAAGAGCAGAGTCAGGGAAAATGCTGCATGGGCTCTCGGAAAAACAGGTGATGTGAGGTCAGTAGAACCTCTTATAAAAGTGTTAAATGACAGTGATGCCTATGTTCAATATCAGGCGATGGAATCTCTTGTGAAAATAGGAGAACCATCTGTTGAACCACTTATAAAATCCTTAACACATGAAGATCCTGTTATAAGAAGCAGATCTGCTGCTGCTCTCGGTAATATAGATACCGGACAGGCAATAGAACCTCTCATTGACGCTTTAAATGACAGAGATGTCTCAGTGAGAAGAGAATCTGCGGATTCTCTTGGAAGATTAAAGGATAAAAGGGCTGTAGAGCCTCTATATAAAATCCTTGAAGATGAAGACACCGGTGTCAGTCGGAGGTCTGCCATATCTCTGGGAATAATGGGTGATAAAAGAGCTGTTGAAGCTCTTATTGAAGCCCTCTCTGATAAAGACTGGTACTGGAGGCATAAAGCAGCGGAAATTCTGGGGGACCTGAGAGATAAGAGAGCAGTAACTCCTCTTATAAAAACTCTATATGATCATGATTGGACTGTTTGCTGTTCATCGGCAAAAGCACTGGGGAAATTAAGAGATGTAAGCTCAGTGGAACCTCTTATTCAGGCGCTGAATTCAGAAGAGAGATCTGTCAGAAGGGATGCTGCAGAAGCTCTCGGTGAAATAGGAAATAAAATAGCACTTGATGCCCTCCGGGAAGCTTTAAATGATAAAGTCTGGATTGTAAGGGATAAAGCAACAGAAGCCATAAAGAAAATAGTCTCTTAAAATGATATGAGAACAATTAAGAGTTTTTTGATATTTATAGATTTCCTTTTAATTTTACATTACATGTGATACATTCCAGAGGACTGTCATCTTCTGTCAGAGTTGCAAGACATGCACATTTTTTGCAAAAAAGTTTTCTGCATATGGGGCAGTATCCGTAATCTTTTGCATCTGCAACGATTGTGCTTTTTGACATAATAATAAGTTTCCCACACTTTGAACATGTACCTTTTTTAGTGTTTTCCGAGAGTAAACCTTTGATAGCATCCAGTATACCCATTGATAGCCTCCCATCCAGTTTTTAGAGATTTATAATATTTGTATGAGTTTTTATAAAAGCTCTTATAGTCTCTATAATTTATGTGAGTATTATACAATAAAGGTTTATAAAGAACAATGGAGTTTTTTTGTTTTTTTAGAAAAAAATTTAAAAATATAAATCAATAGATAATGTCTATTTCTATGATTACTTAATAAATTTTTTACAATCTAAAAGCTTCTTTTTCACTTCTTCATTACCGGGATTTAATATTAAATATTTTTCAAAATACTCTACTGCCTCTTTATATTTTCCTGTAGAACTGGCGTTAATACCGGCATAGTAAAAATACTTATCATTCGGGTTTGGATTTACTTCTATACTTTTTTTGAAATGCAGGAAAGCTTCTTCCTTATGTCCTGTTTCATCAAGGGCTTTTGCATACCAGTAATGACCTGTAGATTTACTCCCCCTGGGAGTCATATCCAATCCTTTTTTTACAATGGCCAGTCCCTTTTCTTTTTCGCCTTTGTTTATATACCAGAAGCCAAGGTTAATATAGGCAAGGGAATAACGGGGATATTTCTCAATAGTTTTTTCATAATAATATTTTGCCTTATTTCTATCAATATTTAAATAGGACACACCGAGATTAAGGTATCCTATTTCATTTGTGCCGTATTTTTCACACTGGGTGTAAAAACTTATGCCGTCTTTCCAGTGTCTATTCATGAAATAGCCGGTTATACCGAAATAAAGTGATAAAATTACAGCAATGACAACGGCAATATTACGATTTTTTATATAACGGAACATAAGTAACGAAACAACCAGTGTCAGATAGGGAAGAGAAGGGTACATCCATCTGTCTGCTATATACTGAAAGAGCGGGAAAATTGATGATGAAGGTATGAACATAGTCCAGTAGGCAGCTATAGAGAAAGACA
>CALARM010000095.1 GCA_937888925.1 uncultured Synergistia bacterium
GCCTGCCAGGCAGAAGCTTTTTACGGGTACCCTTTTACCTGTTACGGTACTAAGTCATTATTTATGGATAGTTATGAAACTAAATATATAATTATATTATAATATAACGATTCATTTTCATTATTATTGCAACATAATTTTATTATTTATTTGGCACTATATGATATAATATATTTTATAAGTTAAGAGGAAAAGTCAATAGCCTGTCTCGTAACAGGACGGACGATACTTTTCATGTTAACTACCCATCCCGACATGGATTTACGAAAGGAGAAGAAAATGAAATATTCATTTATTCTATTATTTATTATTATATCAATAACTATATGTGGTTGTATTGCCAGGAATAAGAGTAATCCTGCCGGTAATATTGAACTCACTCCTGTCAGTATGATTGATAATAAAACCCCTGCAGATACTATGGAGAATACTCCTGTCAGTATTAGTGGGGAAAAGACCCCTGCCAGTAAAAAGAATTATACTTTTACAAAATACTCGATTCCTGCGGCAAAAAAAATAGATCCTTCTTTGAAAGCTGAGGTAGATGAAGCTATTGCTGATATGATGAACATGAAAGATGTTCAAAAATCATTTGACGGCAGGCAGAAACTTGATAAATTATGTGAAAAATACAATGGTAATGTTCCTTTGTTTGCCTATCTTCTGGAACACTCAGAACCGCAGGTCGCATATAAAGCTATGTGGGGAGTGGGATTCGGAGATAAAATGAAACCTGCTGAGAAATTCCAGGTTCTCATATGTGCTGTAAAACATCCTTCTGATTATGCAAGATCAAATGTTTTTTTTAACCTGTCTTCTCAGGCAAATACACAGCAGGAGAAAGAGACCCTGAAAAAACTTGCCAGGGAAGCCCTTGACGATCCAAGCCCTCATGTGAGAACAAATGCTGTTTTCGTCCTTGGTCAGGTTAGAGATACTGAAAGTATTGATAAAATAAAAGAAATGTTGAAGACTGACCCGGCACAGCAGGTTACATCGAGTGCGGTAGAAGCTCTTGATAAACTCGGTGCCTATAACAAAGAAGAATATCTTGATATACTGAAAAATGGCACACCCTATGTAAAATGTTCTGTCATATCTGTTATGTCCAACAGAAAAGAAAAAGATATTATAACATTACTTGCGGGAATGCTTGATGACAGGACAGAAACCTTTTTTTCCGAGAAATGTATCGATGAAACCCCTATGTCGTACAATGCTCTCAGAGGAACTTTACAGGAAATGGCAGTAATAGGACTTGAAACAATTACAGGTCAAAAATTTAAAGGACAGGATGAAAATGATTTAGAAGGAACAGTGAGACAGTGGAAAGAGTGGTGCAAGAAAAATAAATGATAACCGGAATCCCGGGAAAATAACATTTTGCATGATTCACAGAGCTATTTAAGAAAGTGATATGTTCATGAGATATGAAGATATGTCCGGAGATGAATTAATAAAAGAAGTTGAACGTCTTTCTTCTCTGCTAAAGTCAGCTGAATCAGATGATGAATTGAAAAGAATAGTCCAGGAATTACATGCCGATCAGATGAATCTGGAGGTGGAGAACAGAGAACTCAGAAAAAAACAGATTGAACTGGAAGAAGATAAAAAAATCTGCAGGGAAATCTACGATTTTGCGCCTTCAGGTTATTGTACTATTGATGCCGGAGGTATTATAAAAGATATAAATCTGACAGGTGCGTCCATACTCGGTAAAGAACGGCCATCTTTAATCAATCTATCTTTTATGGAATTTATTGCTGAGCCGGATAGAGATAAATTTTCGACTTATCTGAAAGAATGCAGTGATGCTCAGGAAAAAAGAAAAATAGAATTAACTATTAATGAACAAAATAAACCCTCCGCTTATGTTGAATTATTGACCGTATCTGCAGCGGATAAAGGACAGAATATAATCTATCGAATAATCTTTACTGATATTACGGAAAGAAAAAAAATTGAAGAAGCACAGCTCTTTTTATTGCATTGTGGCTATAGAAGCCCTGAAGAAGATTTTTTTAAGTTGCTGGCACAATATCTGGCGAAAACACTGGATATGGATTTTGTCTGTATTGACAGTCTGGAAGGTGACAACCTCAGTGCCAGAACTCTTGCAGTCTATTTTGACGGCAAATTCGAGGATAATATAGTTTATACATTGAAAGATACTCCATGCGGTGAGGTGGTGGGGAAAGTAGTTTGTTCTTTCCCGAAGGATGTGAGGCATATGTTTCCTGAAGATGCAGTTCTTCAGAAAATGAAAGCTGAAAGTTATGCCGGTGTTACCCTGTGGAGTTCTGACGGGAAGCCGATAGGATTGATTGCTGTCATGGGCAGGAGAAAAACAGGAGATCTAAAAGTCGCCGAAACAATTCTGAAACTGGTATCATTACGGGCTGCCGGAGAACTGGAATACAATCAAATTGTTGATTCACTCCGTAAGAGTGAGCAGAGACTGGTAATGGCTCAGAAGTCTGCAGGAGCAGGAGTATGGGATTGGGATATGAAAACAGGTCTTCTTGAATGGTCCAGGGAGCTTTTCTATCTCTTCGGATTAAAGCCCGATACGGACAAAGCTACTTTCGATACATGGCGTCACGTAATCTATCCCGATGATATTGACATTGCGTCAGAGCGTATTGACAGAGCCATAAAAGATGGCACACTGCTTAACAGTGAATACCGTATAGTTCTTCCCGATGGAGAAATTCGCTGGATTAATGCTCTTGGCAGAACAATATATGATCAATCAGGACGGCCGGAACGTATGGCAGGAATCTGCATAGACATTACAGAGCAAAAACTGGCTGATGAATTAATTCTATCTGAACGTAATAAGCTGAAATCCATTTTAGATTCATATCCTTATGGTATCTATATAGTTAACCAGCAATATGACATTGAATACATTAATCCCGTTATTGAACAGGAATTCGGCCTGATATTGAACCGTAAATGTTTTGAGTATTTTCATAATCTTAAAGAACCATGTCCGTGGTGTAAGAATGGAGAAGTTTTTTCAGGTAAAACTGTAAGGTGGGAGTGGACCAGCAGGCACGGCAGGGTATATGATTTATTTGATATGCCGATTCTCAATTCATATGGAAAGCTCTCCAAACTGGAAGTGTTTTATGATATTACGGAAAGAAAGCGTGCAGAAGAGGCACGGAGAAAAAGTGAAGAAAAACTAATGTTTGCTATGGAAACGAGCCACATAGGTATGTGGGATCTTGACCTGGTAAACCACAGTGCATTCCGTTCTCTTGAACATGATCGTATTTTCGGCTATAAAGAGCTTCTACCTGAATGGACTTATGAAATGTTTCTCGAACATGTATTACCTGAAGAGCGTCTAATGGTAGATAGTAGATTTAAACATGCGATTGAAACCGTAAGTGACTGGAATTTTGAATGCCCCATACGCCGCACTGACGGCGAATTGCGCTGGATATGGGCTGCAGGCCGTCATCAGATTGATGATGCTTCCGGTTCACGTCATATGGCAGGAATTGTACAGGATATTACGGACCGTAAAAAAGCAGAGGAAGATAGAGAAAAACTGCAGAACCAGTTGCTTCATTCGCAGAAAATGGAGTCTGTAGGTCGACTCGCAGGAGGAGTTGCCCATGATTTTAATAATATACTTGGTATTATTATCAGTGTTTCAGAATTGATACTTATGGATATGGAAGCTGATGATCCGTTATATACCCGCCTTCAGCAGATTATTAATTCATCGGAAAGAGCAGCAAATCTTGTCGGTCAGCTTCTGGCTTTTGCCAGAAAGCAGACTGTAAGTCCGAGAATACTGGACATAAACGAAACTATATCATCTATGATTAAAATGCTTCATAGAATTATAGGAGAAGACATAGAGCTTATATGGATGCCGGGGTATAACCTTGAAAAGGTCAGAATTGATCCCACTCAGATAGACCAGATTCTGGTAAATCTTGTAATAAATTCCCGTGATGCGATTCCCGGTATCGGTTCTATTACACTGGAAACAGCTAATGTAATATTTGATACTCCATCTGTTTCAGGCTATGAAGTAATCCCTCCGGGAGAGTATGTTATGCTGTCAGTAAGTGATACGGGAGCCGGAATAAGTAAAGAATTAATGAAAAATATATTTGAACCTTTCTTTACTACTAAAGAACTTGGAAAAGGAACAGGTCTCGGTCTTGCGACTGTCTATGGTATTGTTCGCCAGAATAACGGATTTATTAATGTGTACAGCGAAGAGGGGAAAGGAACAACCTTCAAAATTTATCTGCCATGTATTAAATCAAAAGATATTCACCTGTCCTCAGGGAAAACTGCAGACAGACCGGAGAGAGGAACAGAGACTATACTTATTACAGAAGACGAAGAAGATTATCTTATGCCATGTAAAATGCTCCTTGAAAAGCTTGGTTATACTGTGCTCGCAGCAAGGACTCCCGGTGAAGCCATTACTATATCAGAGCAATACAGGGGAAAGATAAATCTTCTGATTGTAGATGTAGTAATGCCTGAAATGAACGGAAGAGAATTGATGGAAAAAATACATACAATCAGACCTGAGCTTAAGTGCCTTTATATGTCAGGATATACAGCCAATATAATTGCCCATCATGGTGTTCTGGATGAAGGAGTGAATTTTATAGAAAAACCTTTTTCCATAAAAATTATTGCAAAAAAAGTCAGAGAAATACTGGATGAGAAATAAATAACTCATGGTAATGATGGCTTTACCTGTAAAGTTTTTATAAATCTATATTTTTTTATTATTATAAAGAGTAATTTTATCGGAAATATGGTATAATTCTTCCTTCTACTTATTTTAGATATTGAGGTGCTTGAATATGAGCGATGCTAAAAAGAAAAATTTCTGGACATCTTTAAAAGAGAATATGCCGTGGAAGGAGTTGCTCTTCGGTTTAATTATTCCCCTTAACGGCCTTTATATTTTTTTACATTTTAATAAAGGCCTGGCTGGTATGGTCTTTGTACTCATCTGGTATATAATTCTTTTTACTATCAATATAGCAGTTATGAAAAAAGTCAATATTTTTGCTGTCATAACATTGTTTATGATTTTATTGAATTTCTTCACATCTTTCTTTCACAGTCATCCTTCTTTACAGATCTTTGTTAAAGCTTTCGATCAGGCTGTATTTGGTTTTATATTCCTCGGTTCTATCCTCCTGGCAAAACCTCTTGTGCTCAGGTTTGTCAATAAGGAAACACTTGAGAAAATACCGGAAAAAGTAAAAAAATCTCCTTATTTTTTAAAGACATGGAATATTGTTACTGCCATGTGGGGAATTTTTTATATTATTACATCTCTGACTATAGTTTACCTTGGCTGTTTTCATAAGGAACTTGAACATACTGTTGACTTTTATACAGGTTGGCCTGCAACCCTTGTTTTACTCGTTATCAGTATAAAGTTTCCCGAATATTATCTGGGAAAACACAGGCATGATATAGAGAAAGAATAAAAGGATAGAGGGCTAAAGAATAAAAAAAGTGAGGTGTGCGAAATGCTATATATCAGACATATTGTATTATCTTTTTTGATTTTATTTCTTTCTATTAACTCTGCGGATGCTTCGGATTTTTTCTATGTTTTGAAAAACGGCAATGAGCAGACAGCCATAGATATGGTCAGGGCAAATCCCGGTCTTTATTATTCAAGAGACAGTGATAGTTCCACCCCTTTACACTGGGCAGCAAAAAAAAATAGAAAGGAACTGGCCCAGTTACTTCTGGCTTTAAGAGCAGATGTGAATGCAAAAGATAATTCAAGCAAATCTCCCCTCCACTGGGCGGCAGAAGGAAATGGCAAAGATGTGGCTGAATTGCTTATATACAGAGGAGCCTACGTAAACAGTACAGATAATAAAGACAGAACGCCTCTTCATATAGCAGGAGAAAGCGGAAGCGCCTCTATAGGAAAATTACTTATATATAGCGGTGCAAGAATAGATATGAGAGATAAAGACGGCAAAACTCCTCTCCATTCTGCAGCCTACGGAGGAAACGATGAACTTATAGAACTGCTTGTATCATACGGTGCAGATGTACATTCTACAGACAGAAATGGAGGCACTCCTTTACATATAGCAGCATCAAGAGGCAGGGAAAGTGCCGCTTATAAGCTTATATCATGCGGAGCAGATATAAATGCTCCTGACAGAGATGGCGACACCCCACTTCACTGGGCGGCAGCAGGTGGGCAGGAAAATACCGTAAGTTTGCTTATATCTCAACATGCCATTATTGATGCACTCGATAATTATGGCAGAACCCCTCTTCACCTTTCTGCACAGAATGGTATGAGAGATGAAACAGCACTTCTTATAAAAGGCGGGGCAGATTTAAATGCTAAAGATAAAGAGGGAAAGACTCCTCT
>CALARM010000096.1 GCA_937888925.1 uncultured Synergistia bacterium
GATTAAATATCGATTGGAACAGGCTCAAAATGCTCTTGATGATGCAAAATGTCTGATTGATGCTAAAAGAAGCCCACAGGGTATAGTAAATCGTTCCTATTATGCTATGTTTTATGCTGCTCTTGCATTGTTGCAAAAAATCGGTATTTTGTAACCAACACCCTGAAACATCAGTAACTCTTGCTATACCTGCAAGTGGTACCTTTTCTAATAATAGCTTATCTATTAATTCTTTCGTAGCCTGTGAAATAATTTTATTCTGTAGGTGTTCTACAAATTGCCTGCCACACTCTTTACATTCATATTTCTGTTTTCCATTATGAATTGTTCCATTTTTGATAGTATTTTCACTGCTACAACCTGGACAAACCATTTTTAGTCTCTTCAATTTTTTCTGTTTATTATATCATATCACTACCTCTTTAGGACTACCAAAAAAAGATATTTTGTTATGAGTGAATTAACTGATAAGATAGATTATTTATTGTATTTATTGTCTCATATTGTTTTTTATGTTATATTATATAAGGGTGATAATTATGAAAATGCTGACTCCCACACAGGTAGCAGAGGTTTTGTCCATCAGACAGCCTAAAGTCAGAGAATGGTTGAATAAAGGCCTGCTTAAAGGCTGGAAGGTCGGGCGTATATGGCGAATAAGTGAAGAAAATTTAGAGGAATTTATTGAAAACCATATGAATTATAAAGGGGATAATAGAAAGGATGGAACAGAGATAGAAGATCCTGTCCTGCAGGTTATAGGTTCCTTTTCATGTCAATCTTTATCAAGCGAAAATATAGATGAAGAGCTCTATGGTAATGTATAATATGAACGTTATATTTATAGATACCTGGGGATGGATTACTCTGGGAAACAATAAAGAGAAAAGACATAAGGAAGTGAGCCAGTTTTATAAAGAACTGATAAGGAAAAATATACTTATTTACACCAGTGATTATATTCTGGATGAGCTTATAACGTTTTTATTTAAGAGAATATCTTTTGATGAAGCTTCAGATTTTATAAAAGCAATTCTTAAATCAGGGGAAAGAGGTTCTGTTGAGATAGAAAAAGTTACTTCAAAAGATTTTACTTATGCCTGGGAATTGAGACAGACTTTTAAAGATAAGCCTCATATATCTTTTACTGATCTCACGTCTATGTCTGTAATGAAAAGGCTTAAAATAAACAATATTCTTACAGATGACGCGCATTTTTACGAAGTTGGTATGGGATTTAACTTATTGCCGGGAAATCCGGAATGTTGAAAATATGGTAATAATGAACATTTACTAAAAAAATAAAAACAGGTGATTTAAATTATGAAACTGATTTTTCTCGGTACAAACGGATGGTATGATACTGTAACAGGAAATACCATATCTATTCTCTTAAAAACAGATAAATATAATATAATTTTTGATGCAGGTACAGGTATATATAAACTGGACCGGTATGTTTCTTTCGATGAAAATACCGATTTATATCTCTTTTTAAGTCATTTCCATCTCGATCATATTATAGGTTATCATACAATATGTAAATTTTCAGGTTTCAGAACTTTAAAGATCTTCGGCCCTGAAGGTACAAAAAAGTGTTTTTCCATTTTAGCCGAAAAACCTTTTTCTGTACCTCTGAGGAATCTTCCCTATAAGGTAGAACTCCATGAACTTCCTGAAGAATCTTCAGAGGTTCCATTCAATATAAAAACTCTTCCTATGTTGCATGCCGATTTGACTCTTGGCTACAGAGTTGAAATAGAAGACAGGATTATTACCTACTGTCCTGATACGGGATACTGTGAAAATGCCCTGACTCTTTCTAAAAACTCTGATATTCTCATGGCAGAATGTTCTCATAAGCCGGGACAGTATAATGAAGCATGGCCTCATCTTAATCCTGAGACTGCCGCCACGATTGCAAAAGAAGGAGGAGTAAAGAAACTGTTTCTTGTACATATGAACCCTATGTTGTATGAAACATATAAAGACAGAGAATATGCTGCTTCTGTGGCAGGGGAGATTTTCCCCGGAACTGTTGCGGCAAAAGACGATATGGAGATAGAATTATGAAAGATTTTGCAGCAGAAATATTTAATCTCATAAATGAAAAGAAATGGGATGAATTGCTGGAATATTTTACCGAAGATTCTTTTTTTATATTTCCCGGATCTTCACCTCTCGGAGGAACCTATAAAGGACTTAAAGAATTGAAAAGGTTTTTCAGAAAAATGGCCATAGCAGTTCCTGATATAACTTTTACGATAATAAATATTATAGGCACTGAAAAATTCATTGCAGTTCAATGGGAAAATAAAGGTAAGACCCGTAAAAAAATTGATTATGAAAACCAGGGTGTTACGATTATGGAGATTTCCGGTAATAAGATTATAAGTATGAGGGATTATCTGGATACGGAGAGGATTATTTCTTCAGGAAAATAATTTTTAAGGGAGAATGGATTTGTTCCACCCGTTACGCGTTACGCGT
>CALARM010000097.1 GCA_937888925.1 uncultured Synergistia bacterium
GGACAGAAGAATTTTGTTTGCAGGGCAGATTACCGGAGTGGAAGGCTATCTGGAATCCTGCAGCTCAGGACTTATGGCAGGTATAAACGGAGCCTTTATGCTAATGGGAAAAGACCCCCTGGTTTTTCCCAGGGATAGTGCCCTCGGTTCCCTGGCTCATCATATTTCACAGGGGGAAAGTAAAAATTTTCAACCAATGAAAATGAATTTCGGACTTTTTAGACCTCTGGAAAGTGAGAAGAAAATAAAAAAGAAAATCAGAAGAGCCCTTATGGTAGAGAGAGCTCTGGCGGAAATAGAAAGATTTAAAAGGGAGGTGGAGAGTGAAACAGTGAGCAGTGATCAGTGACCAGTGAATAATCCATAGACTATCACAAGCACAGAACACATATCATTGAGCACAAATAATAATGACTAAAATTTTATCTACTACAATTGTAGGAGTTATAAAAGACGGTAAACTTGCCCTGGGAGGAGACGGACAGGTTACATTTGATAAGACTGCCATGAAGCACAGGGCCAGAAAGGTTCGTGTTATGGCAGAGGGAAAAGTGCTGGGAGGTTTTGCCGGATCTGCCGCTGACGGATTGACCTTATATGAAAAATTTGAGGCAAAACTTCAGGAATATGGCAATAATCTTGTAAGATCTGCCGTAGAACTGGCAAAAGAATGGCGGGGTGATAAGTTTTTAAGGAAGCTTGAAGCCCTTATGATTGTAGGTGACAGAAGTCATCTACTTGTTCTTTCCGGTAACGGTGATGTTATAGAACCGGATGATAATATTATAGCCATAGGTTCAGGCGGCTCTTATGCCATGGCTGCAGCAAAAGCTTTATATAAGCATACGGATCTCAGTGCGGAAGAGATTGTCCGGGAATCCCTTTCTATAGCATCAGAAGTATGTATTTATACGAATAATAATATTACAATGGAAACTCTTGGTTAGTGAGAAGTGAACATTGAGCAGTGACTGTACTCACTACTCACTACTCACTACTCACCATTATAAAAGGCGGTGACTTAATAATGGAAGAAATGCTTACTCCAAGTCAAATTGTTAAAGAACTTGACAGATATATCATAGGACAGGATAAGGCTAAAAAGGCTGTAGCTATAGCTCTCAGAAATCGTTACAGACGGTCCAGGCTTTCTGATGATTTAAGAGATGAAGTTATTCCAAAGAATATATTAATGATAGGACCTACAGGTGTTGGGAAAACAGAAATAGCCCGTCGTCTTGCCAGACTGGCTGAAGCTCCTTTTTTGAAGGTAGAAGCTACTAAATATACTGAAGTCGGTTACGTAGGACGGGATGTAGAATCAATGGTAAGGGATCTTGTAGAAATATCTATAAGAATGGCTGAAAATCAGAAGATGAAACTTATGGAAGGTAAAGCAGAAGAGCTGGCTGTAGACAGGATTGTCGATATACTCAGACCTGCTCCTTTAAGTGACAGGAAAATACAGAATCCTTTCGCCGCTCTTCTCGGAGGTGCAACGATTGAGGAAACAGAAGATGAGCAGGAAGATGAAGCACAGAAGGAACGGTTGAAAGAGAGTAAAGCCAGACTTAAAGAAAAGATTTTACAGGGAGAATTCGATGATAAGTATATAGAAATAGAAGTGGAAGATACTGCTCCCTCTATGATAGAAGTTTTCTCCGGCACAGGTCTTGAGGAAATGGGTGTTAATTTTCAGGATATACTTGGCGGTGTATTCCCGAAGAAGAAAAAGAAAAGAAAACTCCCTATTAAAGAGGCAAGAAAGATACTGGCTATGGACGAAGCGAAGCGGTTCATTGACAAAGATGAAATGAGAAGAGTTTCTATAGAAAAAGTTGAACAATCAGGTATAATCTTTATAGATGAACTGGATAAAATAGCAGGCAGGGAAAAAGGCCACGGCCCCGATGTGTCACGAGAAGGTGTACAGAGGGATATACTTCCCATACTGGAAGGGTCTACCATTATGACCAAATATGGCCCGGTAAAGACAAATCATATCTTATTTATTGCTGCAGGGGCTTTCCATGTATCAAAACCTTCGGATCTTATACCTGAACTTCAGGGCCGTTTCCCTATAAGGGTTGAACTGGAAAATCTCTCTCAGGATGATTTTTTGCGGATTCTTACGGAACCGCAGAATGCTCTTATAAAACAATATAAAGCATTGCTTGAAACGGAAGGTATTAAGATAAACTTTACAGATGATTCCCTGGGAGAAATAGCTCATCTGGCTTCTGTTGTAAATGAGAGAACTGAAAATATAGGCGCAAGAAGACTTCATACCGTAATGGAAAAATTGCTGGAAGAGCTTCTGTTCAATGCACCTGATATAGAAAATAAAGATGTAAATATAGATTGTCTTTATGTTAGAGAAAAACTGACCGATATAGTAAAGAGTGAAGATTTGAGCAGATATATTCTTTAAAGGCTGTGTGAAAAATTAGGTGGCTTTAAAAAAAGCAGTTCTTTAAATAAAGTCTTGATTGATTAATAAACTTGTGATATACTAAGGTTTAAAATCAAATAGCGGCCGGCAGTCTCCAGGGATGGATATTTACCCAAAAAGACCTGCTGAAAGCTAGAAACTTAAAGCTGAAAACCGAAGGCTGAAAAGCTGAAAACTGAAAGCTGTAAGTTCATATATAAGGAGGTGTAATTTTTTGACTTTAATCTCAATGAAGCAGTTACTGGAAGCAGGAGTACACTTTGGACATCAAACCAGACGATGGAATCCCAAGATGAAAAAATATATATTTACCGAACGTAATGGTATTTATATTATTGATCTCCAGAAAACAGTAAAAAAAATCAAAGAAGCTTATAATTTCGTGAGGGAAGTCGTTCAGGAAGGTAATTTTATTCTTTTCGTAGGAACAAAAAAACAGGCACAGGAAACAGTGAGAGAAGAAGCTGAAAGGTGCAGTATGTATTTTGTTAACCAGAGATGGCTGGGAGGAATGCTCACCAACCACAGTACTATAAAGAAGAGAATTGAACGTCTGAAAGATCTTACTCAGAAAAAAGAAGATGGCACTTATGAACTCTTAACTAAAAAAGAAGCCAAGAAACTTGAAGATGAAAGAATTAAACTCGAAAAGTTCCTCGGTGGTATTAAAGAAATGCCAGGTTTACCGGGTGCCGTATTTATCGTAGACCCAAGGAAAGAAAAACTGGCAGTTGCGGAAGCTCATAAATTAGGGATTCCGATTATAGCTATTGTTGATACCAACTGTGATCCTGATAAGATCAACTATCCTATTCCAGGTAATGATGATGCAATCAGAGCAGTCAAGTTACTTACCAGCAGAATTTCTCAGGCTGTTATAGACGCCCGTAATGAACTTGAAAAAGAGAAGATTCTGGATGAAGAACTGGAAGGTACTTCTGAAGAAAGTAAATCCGGAGAAGATTCAGAAAATATGGATTTGCTTGATGAGAAGGAATTCACCGGTAAAGATGACGATGAAACAGGCTATGATGAAGAACTTGCTATTATAGATAGTCTTTAATGATAACGTAACATCCTTATTATGAAATAAGAAGAAAATGTTTACATAAGTTATGAAAGACTCTGAGTTCCTTTAAAGAAAGGAGGACAGTAATTTGGCTATTAGTGCATCACTTGTTAAAGAATTACGTGAGAAGACCGGCGCAGGAGTTATGGAATGCAGAAAAGCTCTGGAGTCTTCAAATGGTAATATAGACGAAGCTGCAAAACTGCTCCATCAGCAGGGAATGCAGAAAGCTGCCAAAAAATCTGCCAGAACTACAGGTGAAGGACAGATTGGAAGTTATATTCATTTTGGCGGTAAAATAGGTGTCCTGGTAGAAGTAAACTGTGAAACAGATTTTGTTGCCAGAACCTCTGATTTTCAGCAACTTATTAAAGATCTGGCAATGCATGTTGCTGCTATCAATCCTAAATACTTATCAAAAGAAGATGTGCCACAGGAAGTTTTGCAGGAAGAACTTGAAATCTACAAAAAACAGGCCAGAGAGTCCGGTAAACCTGATAATATTATCGAAAAAATAGCACAGGGAAAACTGGATAAATTTTATAAATCAGTTTGTTTTCTGGAACAGTCTTTTATTAAAGATGAAAATAAGACTATTTCAGAACTTATGACAGAAACCATTGCAAAACTTGGTGAAAACATCAAGATAGCAAGGTTTGTCAGATTTGAAGTTGGACAATAAGCCAGGTATAATAATAGGGGAGAGTAACTATGGAAACTCCTGTATATAGGAGGATATTACTCAAGATAAGCGGAGAGTTTTTAGCAGGAGAGAGAGAATTCGGCCTTGATCCTGAGAGATTGAATTTTGTCTGTGACGAAATAAAATCTATCAGGGACATGGGAGTTGAAGTTGCTGTAGTTGTTGGCGGAGGTAATATTTGGCGAGGAGAAAAAGCAGCCGAAGAGCTTTCCATGGAAAGAACTTCGGCTGATCAAATCGGAATGTTAGGGACTGTTATAAACGGCCTGGCACTTCAGAGTGTTCTTGAAAAGAAAGGTATGGAAGCCAGGGTTCAGACTGCTATCAGTATACAGGAAATTGCAGAACCTTATATAAAGCGACAGGCAGTAAAGCATCTTGAAAAAGGGCGGATAGTTATTTTTGCGGCAGGCACAGGTAACCCTTATTTTACTACTGATACTGCTGCAACTCTCAGAGGCCTGGAAATAGAGGCTGATGCCTTATTAAAGGCAACAAAGGTAGACGGAGTATATGATAAAGATCCTGTATTATATCCTGATGCCAGAAAATTCAGCGAACTGCAATATATCGATGGCCTGGTCAATCGCCTTAAGGTTATGGATGCTACCGCTTTCTCTCTATGTATGGATAATAAATTGCCTGTTATAGTATTTAATATAGGTGAACCTGGAAATCTGATGAAGATAATAAGAGGAGAGAACATTGGTACAAAGATTAAAGACAAATAAAATTTTAAAAGAGAGGGGTGTAATGGACACAACTGTCCTGGGCTTATCTGTTTTTTCAAATAAGCTCAAATAAATAATATGGATAATATTCTGGCTGAAGCTGAAGCTACAATGGTAAAAACTGTAGAAGCTACCAAGAAGGATTTTCTGGGAATAAGGACAGGGCGGGCAACTCCCACATTGCTTGATGCAGTCAAGGTAGATTGCTATGGTTCTAAGATGCCCTTGAAACAATTAGCCAATATTTCTACACCTGATAAGAGGTTACTTGTTATACAACCATGGGATAAGAATTTAATTAAAGATATAGAGAAATCTATAATAAAAGCCAATCTGGGACTTACTCCTTCAATTGATGGAGCTTTAATAAGACTTCCCATACCTCCCCTTACGGAAGATAGAAGGAAGCAAATGGTGAAAAGTGTCAAAAAAAGAGGAGAAGACGGAAAGGTTGCTCTCAGAAATATTAGAAGAGATGCCATAGAGAAGTTGAAAAAAATGGAAAAAGCCGGGGAACTTTCCGAAGATGATGCAAAAAGGGATCAGGAGAAGATGCAAAAAATAACTGATAAATATTCTGACGAAATAGATGCCCTGGTAAATACAAAGACAGAAGAGATTACAGAAATATAGACCTATCTTAGGAGGAAAACAAAACAGCAATATAAAATGCTGCTTTTTGTTTTTATTTATTATGTTGCCTGAGATCAGCATGACAGAACTGCAGATGCTTGACCATATAAAAATGGATAAGAAGGCTGTTCCTGCTCATATTGCTATTATAATGGATGGTAACAGACGATGGGCAAGAGAGAAGGGAAAGCCTTTTTTTGCAGGTCATGCTGTAGGTGCAGATGTTTTAAGAGAGATATGTAAAGCATGTATAAAAGCCGGAGTAAAAATATTAACAATTTATGCTTTTTCTGTTGAAAACTGGCATAGGTCCGATATAGAAGTAAAATTATTACTCCGGCTTTTTAAGAGATTTGCCGTTAAAGAAAGGGAAAGTTTACTGGAAAACAATGTCAGACTTAATATTATCGGTAATTTGATGACATTACCTTCTGCTCTTCAAAAAGAACTCT
>CALARM010000098.1 GCA_937888925.1 uncultured Synergistia bacterium
AACCGTCAACACCTGTGACATAGCCGTTATTTTTATCAACAAACCAGATAGACGTAAGCTGTTCATCCAGTTTTTGATACTGAACATTCCAGGTATTTCCTCCGTCCTGTGTATTTATTACAGTGCCGCCGAAACCTGCAGCCCAGCCATTCAGTTTATCCGTAAAATAAAGTGCCATAAGAGGATCTGCCATGCCGCTTCTCTGATGGTGCCAGGTTTTGCCTCCGTCTTCTGTATGAAGGATCATTCCCCCGTCCCACCTGCCTCCTGTTATCCAGCCAGTCATAGAATCTACAAAATATATTTCCAGAAGATCTTCATCTGTTCCTGTATCAACTTTTATCCAGTTCTTACCGCCGTCTGCTGTATGTAGAAGAAAACCTCCGAAACCTGTAATCCATCCGTTATTGTTATCAGTAAAAAATACTCCCGTAATCTTTTCTTCATTTTTATCATCTACGCGGCTGTTCTGAAGATCCCAGTTCATACCTCCGTCCTGTGTATGTAATATCGTACCTCCTCTGTAAAAAGAACTGCCTCCTGCCCAGCCACTGTTTGCGTCCAGAAAATAAACACAGCGAAGTTCTTTTGATATGCCGCTGTTTTGAATATTCCATGTAATACCGCCGTCATGTGTAGAATATACAGAACCTTCTTTTCCGGAGACCCATCCATGGTTACTGTCTATAAAAGAAATTTTTATAAAAGGCTCTCTCCCTGTTTTTCGAGAAGTCCATGTTGCACCTCCGTCAGATGTATGTAAAATAGTTCCGTCATCTCCTGCAATCCATCCGTTAAGTGTGTCTGTAAAAGAGACATCATAAAGGTTATCAGAACCATTATTAAAAATTTTCCAGTTTTTTCCTCCGTCACTGCTGTGAAGAATTGAACCTTTATTTCCCACTGCCCAGCCGTTCTGGATGTCGGAAAAATAAATGCCATTTATATGCATATCTGTATTCATATTCAGGGTTTCCCAGTTCTTGCCTCCGTCAGAGGTATGAAGGACTCTTTTATCTTCCAGAACCCACCCGTTATTGCTATCTACAAATATTATATCAGAAAGATCTTTGTCTGTACCGCTCAATTGTTTTAGCCATGAAAAACCGCTGTCAGACGTATGAAGTATGACTCCCCCTCCTCCGCACACCCAGCCGTTCTGTTTATCAGTAAAACATATAGATGTCAGAAAAGGACTGTTGCTTTTATAATAACTCCACGTAAGGCCATGATCATTTGTATGGAATATAACACCTGTAACAGACACAATCCATACTTCTTTTCCGTCTGCCACATAAATATCTGCAAAATCGTCGGACGTATTTAAATCCATAGACTGCCATGTATGGCCTCCGTCCTGTGTATAAAATATAGATCCCCCATCTCCTGCAACCCATCCGTTTAAAGAATCGGAAAAATCAAGGCCAGGGAATATACTGTCCTGGCCGTAAGTTATGCCCGATAACAATATTAAAAATAAGATAAGATTTATGGAGAAAAAAATTTTCATAATAATTCCTTTCTTCTGAAAATGTAATTTTCATTCTTTTTTGTGACAAACTTTTTGTCATAATTGTTTCTTAAAAATAAGGAGTGAATAGTGAGTAGTGAATAGTGGGGAATGTCCTGTTCTTTTCACTTTTCACTATGAAACTATAATCGTGATACATAATGCGTCAGCAAGGTATATCTTTATAGAAACATTATATCATGGAATCAAATTTTTGCTACCTGACTCAAAAGACCCGTTAAAGGAATTCCCGTTATTAAAATAGAATATTCTTTGAATAATTTTATCTATTGAGGGAGAAGATAAAAAATGACGAAAGAAATAGAAAAAGTGATAAAGGGTGCGTTAAAAGAAGATTCAGGGAAAAAAGGTGATATTACAAGTAATGCCATTTTCGGAGATGAAACAGGTGAATACATAGTATTATCCAAAGATAATGGTATTTTATGCGGAAAAGAAATCTTCGAAAAAGTCTTTCATATGATTGATGAAAACTGCAAAATCGAGTTCCATTTTAATGATGGTGACAGAATAAAAAACGGTGATATTGTTGCGGAATTAAAAGGGAAAGTAGCCAGTATTTTAAATGGAGAAAGGGTAGGACTGAATTTTATCTGTCATTTAAGCGGAATTGCCACAAAAACGTGGCATTTTGTCCAGAGGGCGGAAGGAAGAGTAAAAATTCTGGATACAAGAAAAACAGCACCCGGTTTACGAATGCTTCAAAAATATGCCGTACGGTGCGGAGGCGGTTATAATCACAGGATGGGATTATATGATATGGTAATGGTCAAGGATACCCATATTGATGCAGCTGGGAGTATAGCAAAAGCAGTTGAAAAAGTAAGAAATAAATGGGGGAAAAAATATAAGATAGAGGTTGAAACAAGAAATTTATCAGAAGTAAACGATGCTCTGGAATGTAAAGTTGATAGAATAATGCTGGATAATATGGATACTGAAACAATGAAAAAAGCAGTCGATCTAATAGGCAAGAAAATTGAAGTAGAAGCTTCGGGAAACATGTTTCTGGAAAGAATCCAGGAAGTATCTCATACAGGTGTGGATTATATTTCCGCAGGAGAACTGACCCATTCCGTGAAAGCCTTCGATTTTTCTTTAAAGAAAAAAATCAGGTAAGGAAGAAAAGATAATGAATGAAAATTTGATTTCCGAGATAAAAGAAAAAAAGGAACTTCTGAAAGATAAACTTACCATACTGGCCCATCATTATCAGAATATCGAGATTGTAAAACTGGCCGATATAATAGGAGATTCCTATAAACTTGCAGTGGAAGGAAGCAGGAGTAATGCCGAATTTATCCTTTTCTGCG
>CALARM010000099.1 GCA_937888925.1 uncultured Synergistia bacterium
GAAAGAGCCGATGAAACATTAAAACTTCTTTCCTGGAACAGAGGAGGCATGTACAGTTCCGGCGTGGGAATTGCCTGTATAGATTTCCAGGGAGAAGTTCATGCCGATCAATTCTGGATGCATTACAGTTTTGGGAATATAAGGAATAAACCTTTCAGTACCATATGGACAGATACGTCAGATCCTCTTATGGCAGGGCTCAAAGAGAGAAAAAAATTAATTAAAGGCCGTTGTTCCCGATGTAAATGGCTGGACATATGCGGTGGCTCTATGAGAGTAAGAGCCGATGTATTTTACGGAGATCCATGGCAGGAAGATCCTGCATGTTATCTTACTGATGAAGAAATTTTTTAACATGACCCGTAACAGGTGGTTCACGTGTCGGGTTAAAGAGACCCAAAAACCAAAAACTGAAACCCGAAACCCGGAACCTGATATATAAAATCACCTGTCATTTTTAAAGGCAATATTTCTGGATTCTACTTTATTCCTGTGTTATAATTATTATCTGAATTTTAGATTCAGTCAAATATGTATATGAAAGCCTCGCGTGACGCGTGACGCGTCACGCGTCACGAACCAAACAGGGAGGCCGGGCTGTGTCTTTCTTCTGTAATAATTGCGGTAACGGAAATGAAGAAGGTGCTGAAATTTGCAGTAATTGTCAGTCACCATTACAGGATTTATTTCCGCCGGGCCCGCTCAGGGAAGAAACGTTACTTCAGAATCGCTACAAAATTCTTGCACATATAAGAAGCGGAGGAATGGGCTCCGTATATAAAGGTCTGGATATTACATTAAACAGTATATGTGCTATAAAAGAGCTGTCTCCTCCTTCCGGAAACGCTCAGAGACAGAAAGATGCAAAGGAGTGGTTCTACAGAGAAGCCAAGATTCTGGCAGGTCTTGATCATGCAAATCTTCCGAAAGTTTATGATTATTTTGTCACCAATAATCGCTATTATCTGGTAATGAATTTTATAGACGGAGAAGATCTGGAAACAATATTAAATCAAAAAGGTAATCCCGGTTTACCTGAAGATAAAATCATCGAATGGTCAAAACAGATATTGAAAGTCCTGGATTATCTTCATAGCCAGGATCCTCCCGTAATATACAGAGATCTGAAACCTGCAAATATTATGATTCATAAAGACGGCAGGGCAATGCTTATTGATTTCGGCATAGCGAGAACAGTCAATCAGGGGAGCCGTACACAGAAAACTGCCATAGGAACACTCGGTTATATATCTGAAGAGCAATGTCAGGGAGAACCGGAACCACGTTCCGACATATATTCACTTGGAGCTACAATGCATCATCTCCTTACAGGTGAAAAACCTCTTCCTTTTAAACTTGAGCCTATAAAAAATATCATATCAGGTATAACACCTGCACTTGACCATATTGTTATGAAAGCTGTAAATAATAAAATTTCTCTCAGATATAAAAATGCACATGCCATGCTGGAAGCACTGGAAAAGGTAGAAAAACAAAAAACCGGGCCGGGATTTATCAGAAAAATATGGAATATATTAACTTCCAGAAAGGTTATTTTATCTATTCTTATATTTTTTCTTGTCCTTTTTGTTATAACAGGGATAGCTGTATATAACGTATCCAGATTATACAGTTCTGACTGGACATTGAAGGAGAGTGGAACAGAAGAAAATCTGAACAGAGTTTATTTTACAGATCTTAATAACGGATGGATTGCCGGAGACAACGGTATAATTTTACAGACTGTCGATTCGGGAGAAACATGGAAAAAACAAAAGAGCAATACAAAAGCAGATCTGAAAGGCATTTATTTTACAGATTCTATGAGGGGATGGGCAGTAGGTAAGAAATGGGAAAAAGGAAAATGCCAGGGAGTTATCTTACTTACCAGAGACGGAGGAATTACATGGGAAAAAAAGGATGGTAAAAATTCGGAAAATTTCGAGGAAGTTGATATGGTAGATATAAATAATGCCTGGGCTTCAGGAGAATCCGGCAGAATATTCCATATTACATCAGATGGTGTCTGGACAAAATATGATACTGAAGCATCAGGAACTTCCAATCAACTCAGCTTTATCAGTCCTTTTGAGGGATGGTTCTCTCTACAGGTAAAAAGCGGCAAAAACGAATACTCTGCAAGAATACTTCACACAAAAGACGGAGGCAAAAGCTGGGAAGGACGGAATATAGATGCCCTTGCCGTAATAACTGGCATGGATTTTATTGATTCTGATAACGGATGGATTACAGGATTTGAAACAGAAAAAGCCAGCAGACTCACATGGGCCATTTTTCATACAACCGACGGAGGCATTACCTGGAACAAACAGTACAGTGAAGGGTTTATATGTCTTTATAATGTTCAATTTATGGATAAATACTGCGGATGCATTATGGGACTCGGGAAAGAGGCATTATTTGGCCTGGGAATAAGTTATCTTTCTACGACAGACGGGGGACAGACATGGAAAAAAGAGAATTCCCTCTATCTCACAGGCAGTGATTTTTATTTCGTAGATCCCTTCAATGGATGGACTGCAGGTAAAAGAGGAAATATATTGAAACATTCGCAGTGAGTAGTGAATAGTGAGTGGAAACCACGCGTAAGGCGTGACGATTATAGTGAAAAGGAATAATATTTATGAAATATATTATACAAAATTATTTAAAAGCTGAAAGATATTTGGAATCTTTACTGAATCTTTCTATAGTAAAGAAGGTGCCATGTGGTAAAAAACCGGACCATATAGGAGACAAAACCTATGAGGAATATTTTAGAGATGAAGGAGTTTCAAAAGAAGAAATACGGGATGGAATGGGATTGAAAAGAATGAAGTCCCTTATGGAAAAACTTAACCATCCCTATAAAAACCTGAAGGTTCTTCATATTGCAGGAACAAGCGGCAAAGGTTCTGTGTCTATTATTGCCCATGAAATACTGAAAAATATGGATCTCACGGTTTCTCTCTACACATCGCCTCACCTTACCCTTGCTATGGAAAGGATAAAACTGAACAATCATCTTATAGGCCCCGAAGATTTTATAAGGCATCTGAAAACAGTAAAACAGGCTACTGATGATATGTATGAACATGATATATACGGCCCTCCTTCCTATCATGAAACAATTTTCTCTACGGCACTGTTATATTTTACGGAAGAAAAACCTGACCTGTCAGTAATAGAAACAGGACTGGGATGGGAAAATGATTATACAAAAATACTTCCCTCTTCCCTGGTTTCTGTTATTACAAACATATCTTTCGATCACATGGATTACCTGGGCGATACCCTTTCATCCATTGCATCTCATAAAGCAGATATAATAAGTCCTAAAAGTATCTGTATAACAGGATGCAGAGATGCTTCGCTGGTAGAAATAATAGAGGCAAAGGCATTAAAAAAACATTCTCAATTACTGGCAATAGATAGGGACTATAATATACAAATAATTGCTAGAAACACATTTAATTATAAAAGCAGATATAATACGTATAAAGAGCTGGAACTTTCTCTTCCAGGTGTACATCAGATAGAGAATGCAGGAACTGCCATTGCGGCAGTTGAGCAGATATTATTGATGAACGGCCTTGATCTGGATGAAGATACAGTGAAAAACTCTTTAAAAGAAGTGAAAATACCGGGAAGAATTGAAGTTATAAGCAAAAATCCTTATGTCATAATAGACGGTGCCCACAATCCCGCAAAAATGGAAGTACTGAGCAAATCGCTGAAAAATGATTTTTCCTTTGATAAACTTATAGTAATACTCGGCGCCATAGAGGGAAAAGACATAAAAGTAATGCTCGAACATATTGTTCCTCTGGCGGACCTGATAATAGCAACATTACCGAGAGTAGCGGGAAGAGTCTCAGTAAGTCCCAGACAGATTGTATCAGTCATAAAAGAACTGGGAGGTAAAGCCATAATCAAACTCGATCCTTTTGATGCACTGGACTACGGTTTATCCGTAACAGGAGAAAAAGATCTGTTATGTATAACAGGCTCTCTGTATCTGGCAGGAGAATTACGGACTCAATGGGTAAGTAAAGAGGATATTATTACAG
>CALARM010000100.1 GCA_937888925.1 uncultured Synergistia bacterium
GAAATAATAGATCCTCTGTTAATTAAAGAAACAGTTGACTGGGTTAATCTTGTTTACGGTAGAACAGATGTGAAATCTTTACCTGTAAATGACCATTTCAGACTTATTGCATCCAATATAAGAAATTTTGGTCTTTTCCTCTCCTTTTTTTATGTATCTTATCTGATTTTAGCTCTATTTCTAAAATCTAACATCCATGACCGGGTGGTCACAACGAAGAATGAGAAATTATCCTCTCTTCACCCTTCATTCTTCACCCTTCACGATTCTCATATAAAATATATAAACATATTTCCGCTGATATTCTCTGCTTCCTGTTTTATAGTCATAGTCATCCTTAAATCTTTATCTTCCGTGTCATTTTTTGTTTCAGATCTGTCTTTTATATTATTTCAGATAATGGTACTCTGCGGTTTTATGTTTCGTAATTATGTTAAAGGGGAAGTAAATGAAAAATATATGGAAGAAAAATTTATAGAAGAAAAATTTATGGAAGAAAAATTTATGGAAGAAAAATTTATTTATGTGTTGAAATTTATATTCACTTATACTATTCTTATATGGTTTTCCTTTATTTTACCCGTTACTCTTCTCAGAGTTCCTTACTTTCTCACTCATGGTTTATTTGTTAAAATTCCATTTATGGCAGTATTTAAATTTTTTACAGACGGATTTTTTTACTTTGATAAAATGGAGTTTTTACTTGGACTTGGATGGTTTCAGCGATGGCCTCTGTTTTTTCTCACAGTTTTTCCTGTTACCTGTATTGAAGCTTTTAAACCGGGGTTTTTTATAAATATGTTTACTGCCACTGTGAGTTATATGTTCAGAAAGAAAAAGGAAAAAAAGGTGAAGAATAAGAAAAATATTATCTTTATGGTAATTCTTTTATGCCTTGCTTCCCTGGCATGGTTTAACCTGATAAGGCAGGGTGTGGATATAAATATGGAATTAATTTCAGGGCTTATATGGTTATTTTTAAGACTCTTTTTATTGCCTCTCAGTTTTTTTCTTCTCTTTTATAGAATTCTTTCCAGGTTTTCCTGGTTTCCCGGTATTAAATCGAATATGTGAAATTAAGTGTTTGGAATAAGGAGGTAATAAGTGTTTTCTGAAAATTTCTGGGTAAAATTGTTCGGTGCCGGTATTTTTATGATATTTCTTTTTACCCCTTCTGCCGATCATATTACTGCCTTTGGCCTTTTGTTTTCTTTAATCAGTTTTATAATACTTATCGGGTCTCTTAAAAATTATTTGAGAACTCCTTTTGAATTTCCTGTTATACTACTTTTGCTGACAGGGCTGATTTCCATATCTGTTGCCCGTAACAGATATGTTTCATTAAATGCTCTGCTCTGTACCATAATAGCTATTATTATGTTTTATCTGATTGTAATTTATATGAGATTTAAACCTGAACACAGGGGAATAATACTTTCCCTTGTTATTACATCCTTTTCCATTATAATTATTGCAGGTTTATTACAATTTATTTTCAATAGATATAGCACCTGGATGGATGTAACTCTTTCGAACGGAACTGTTGAACACAGAGGGAGGCTGAATTCTTTTTTTATTTTTCCAAACAGTTTTTCTGCTTCTATAGTTCTTGTATTACCTGTGATTTTCGGAGCTATGTTTTTAAAAAAACTTAATCTTTTTTATAAAATCCTCTTGCTTATACTGTCCGGAAGCGGTGTCTTTTGTCTGATTTCCACCTATTCCAGAGCAGGCTGGATTGGATTTGCAGTTGCTGCAGTTGTGATAGTTTATTTACTCGGTCAAAAGAAAAGATTTATCTTTATACCTTTAATTGTTTTGACTCTAATAAGTGTATCTTTACTGTTATTTTTACATAAAGAAACGTTAAAATCCTACGTGTTTCATAACTATTCAGATAAAGGGAGACAATTTATTTTTGTTAAATCTCTTAAGATGTTAAGGGAACATCCTCTGACAGGGATTGGAATAGGTAATTTTCATGATGTATATCCTCTTTATATGTTGCCCGGAGAAGAGGCTTTGCCTGAAGATGTTTCCCGCCCCTGGCATGCCCATAATCTTTTCCTTAATATGGCTGTAGAGATGGGCCTTCCGGGATTGATGGCTTTTTTATGGTTTCTTTTTAATATATTCAGGCAGATCCGTATATCAGTATCAGGGGATATGGAATATAAAGAAATTTTATACGGCATAATGGCAGGACTCACAGGATTTTTAATATTTAATCAGATAGATTTTGTCATGGGAGATGTTAAGAGTGGTATTTACTTTTTTGTTATTCTTGCTTTTGGTTCAGGTTTATCTATGAAAAGGAATGAAGTCATTTCTGTAGAATAATTTATGCCGATATATAGTTAGTTTCATAACAATGTATAATAATAACCTCGTAATGCGTAAATCGTGATGCGTGATGCGAAGGGGTACTAACCCATTACGTATTACGCTTTACGCATAACGAATTATTTAAATTCTAACAGGTTATGAAATATACTATAATAATGAGTACAGGTGATGAGTATTCTCACTTATTATTTTAAAAAAGGAGTTATGTTTATGAATGTACCACTGCTGGATTTAAAAGCACAGTATATTTCAATAAAAGATGAAGTTACGGAAGCTATAGAAAGGGTTTTTGAACATCAAAGATTTATCATAGGGCCTGAAGTTAAAGAACTGGAAGAAAAAATAGCAGATTATTGTAAGGCTAAATATGCAGTATCTGTATCATCAGGAACGGATGCTCTTCTTGCAGCCCTTATGGCAGCAGGAATTAAACCGGGTGATGAAGTTATAACTACAACTTACAGTTTTTTTGCTACTGCCGGTTGTATTCACAGAGTCGGTGCTATTCCTGTATTTGTTGATATAGATGAAAAAACTTATAATATAGATATTGAGCAGATTGAAAAAAAGATAACAGGTAAAACTAAAGCTATTATACCTGTTCATCTTTTCGGACAGATGTGTAACATGGAACCTGTTATGAAGATAGCCAGAAATCATGGCCTGAAGGTTATAGAAGATTCAGCCCAGTCTATAGGAGCTATTTATCAGAAAGATAAAATATCTTATAAAGCGGGAAGTATGGGTGATTTCGGATGTTTTTCTTTCTTCCCCTCTAAAAATCTCGGTGCATGCGGGGACGGCGGCATGATTGTTACTCAGGATAAAGAACTGGCAGATATGCTGGAGATATTAAGAAATCATGGTGCAAAACCGAAATATTATCATAAAATCGTGGGAGGAAATTTCCGGCTCGATACACTTCAGGCTGCCATATTACTCGTCAAACTGAAATATCTGGATAGCTGGTCTTCCGGCAGAAGGAGAAATGCAAAATATTATAATGAAAGATTTTCAGGAACAGCCATTTTAACACCATATGTGGAAGATTATAATTATTCCATATACAATCAGTATGTTATAAGAGTCAGAAATAGAGATAAACTCCTTAAACATCTTCAGACCAATGGAATAGGCTGTGAAATTTATTATCCTGTCCCTCTTCATCTTCAGGAATGTTTCAGTTACCTGGGGTATAAAAAGGGTGATTTACCAGTTTCCGAGAAGATAGCAGAAGAAACCATTGCATTGCCTGTTTATACGGAACTTACAAAAGAACAGAAAGATTATGTAGTGGATAAGATACTGGAGTTTTATCAGTGACCAGTTATCAGTGAGCAGTGAATAGTGATCGGTGAAACCGGTAGGGGCGTTTAAATAAACGCCCATTACGCATTACGTATTACGCATCACGCATCACGCATTACGAACCAAAGGAGATACATAATTATGAAAATATTCGTTACAGGAGGAGCAGGCTTTATAGGAAGTGAATTCATAAGACAGTGTGCCAGAACCGGACAAAATATTGTCCTTGTAGATAAACTGACCTATGCGGCAGATTTAAAAAGACTTGAGGAAGTAGAAAAAGATATTACTTTCTATCATGCAGATATAAATAACAGTGAATTTGTAAATTATATCTTTTCTAAAGAAAAACCGGATGTAGTTGTCCACTGGGCAGCAGAAAGTCATGTAGACAGAAGTATAGTAGATGCTTCTCC
>CALARM010000101.1 GCA_937888925.1 uncultured Synergistia bacterium
CAGTCAATGAGCCCTCCGAAAGGATTTTCCCATGCAGGATTTCTCATCCATGATGTAACAAGGCCTCCTCCGAGAACAATCTTTATATGAGGATAATGTTTCCTTAAATAACCTGCCATGGCGAAGGTGCAGAGAGCCTGGCCCAGATAATTCAATGAAAACCCGGCGATTGAAGGTTTTTCTTTTTCTATAATGTCTCTTAATCTTATATTGAAATAGGGATAGAAGAGATTTTTCTCAAAGGTTTCAGCCGATTCCAGCAGGTCCCTGCTTTTTACAGGAGATAGTTTTTCATCTCTGTAATCAGAAAGACTCATCTGAATATTACCGGTTTTACCCTTTATTTCAATCAATCTGTTTATATCCATGACGGCCCGTTTATAAGTGTCGAAATTATGATATTTGCCTTTTATATAAGCCAGATTCTGTGAAATATTTTTCCATGCTCTTTTAGTCCATGTGTCATAACGGGCAGGTGTTTCTTCCAGAATAGTATAGATACCTTCCAGATTTGCGTCCAGAAGCCTGTGCTTTATGCCATGACCTTTCAGAAAACCGGATATTTTTGCAATCCCGGCAGGAGGTTCGCATGGTTTTGTTACGGGCGGATTTATAAGAAGCATGTTTCTTTTACTCCAGGATTTTTTATCATCTTATCACGATGTTTTTTTATTTTCAATACTTGCTCCATTATTGTCTTCGAAAAAAAATCTACCGATATCATCCTGTTTATTAAAGGATTTGTATTTTCACATCTTGAATAATCTGTTATGAAGGATTTCATGGCAAATATAACACCGATATTTATAATATTTCTCCTCCTTTTACTCATGCTGATTCCAATTTTTCTGATATTATGGTTTGTCACGGGAAGCATTGGAGAAGCTCTGTATGGAAGTGTATATCAAATATTTTTTATTATCTTTATCTTCTTTATTTATATAATTTATAATGCATATAAAAATAGAAAAGAATCTCGGGCTGCACTTCTCTGCCATCAGACAGATCTGTTCATTTTGCTTTTTATAGGTTTTGTTTTATTTGCTATAGTCTACCCGAATTTTTGTAAGGCAAAAAGATGTGGTCAATTAGAAGAGTGTGAATCCAATCTGAAAAACCTGGCAGCCGGGATGGAACTATATTTTCAGGATAACAAACATCATTACCCTGACGATATGGATAAAATAAGATTATATTTTAAAAAATTCCCTCTATGTCCCACAAGGCGTGAGAGAGATGCCAGCCTTTTCAACAAAATATTTCTCTCAAAGGATAACTCCCCTCACTACCTCTACAAGGTATCAGGTAATTTTGATAATTTTACTATTATGTGCAACACCGAGAATATCCATAGTAAAATGACGGAAGTTACAAACACCGGTTTCTGGCCACAGTATATATCTAAAAAGGGTTTATTGCTCTCACCGGATATCCCCGCCGGTAAGTGAAATTTTAACTTGATAAATCTATAGCATTTTTTATACCCTGTTCTACTTGCTTAAGATAATTTTGTTCAAGGGTTCCTATATATTGTTGAAGTTTTGCTCTATCTATTGTGGTTATCTGATGGCATATAGCAAAACTTTCTTTTGTAAGTCCTGATGTTCCCCGGGGCAATATTACTATAGTCGGACTTCGTCTGGCCTGTAATGTTGAAGTAGAAACAGGAACTACAATAACAGATTTCCACCCGGGAGTTTGATTAAAAACATTATGAGAAAGGATAATTACAGGTCTGATACCCTTTTGTTCAGAACCGGAGCGAGGAGCCAGTTCAGCCCGGTATATATCTCCGCGGTTCATCTTTCTTCTCCTTCCTGTTTCAGTAAACAGTCAATAGATAATGCTTCTAAATCTTCGTCTAAATCCAGGTCAGTACCGGCATATTCATTAACAAATTCGGAAAGAGCTTTATGAAGAGCAGCTTTTTCTCGTGCTTTAAGCCATGATTTAATGGCATATCGAACTAATTCTGTGGCCGGTTGATTGCTTCGTAACGCTTCATCACGCAGTTGTGTATAAAGCTCATCAGGTAATGGAACATGAAAATTATGCATTTTTTTAGTTTTCATAGTATGGCATACCTCCTGCCATAATTTTAAGGCAGAAACTATACTTCTGTCAAGTGGCATCATTCTTTCCAGCTTTATTGTTTGAAATTTTGTTTTATATAAATTGATTTTTTTTTTTTTTTCTGATAAAATGTAATATGTATAGTTTATAAGTGATAGGTCTATA
>CALARM010000102.1 GCA_937888925.1 uncultured Synergistia bacterium
TGGGGTGGCACGGTAAATGCCGTTACTTCAAAGGATTATACACAGTATTATTTTGTGGTTAATAAAAAATATGCCATGGATGCTCTGAAATTACTGGCAGAAGGTGTTATAAATACACAGTTTACAGAAATGGATCTGGAAAGAAGTATAGTTCTTGAAGAACTCAGAAGTACTGTAAATAATCCTGAAAACTATATTTTTGATATGTTTGTCAGTACTCTTATGGAGAAAAATTCTTATAAATGGCCTGTCATAGGTTATGAAGATACTGTTAATGCAATAACAAGAGAAGATTTTATTAAATACCAGAAGAGTTATTACAGACCGAATAATATGTGTGTTGTTATAGTCGGAGATTTTGAAACAGATAAAATACTTCCTCAGGTTAAAGATATTTTCTCTAAATTTGAAAATGCTACAGTTCCACCTCTTAAAGTATCACTTGATGAACCTCTTTCTGAAGTGCGCAGGGTTCAGGATGATATGGGACTTCCTCAGGCAACAGTTATATTCGGGTTTGAGGGACCGGGGATTTTAGATAATCCTGAAGATATATGTCCTGTAGATGTTATGGCTTTTTTACTTGGCTGGGGAGAAAGCTCCAGGTTTGCCAGAGAAGTGAAAGAAGAAAAAAAACTGGCTGATGAACTGCAGGTTGTTTATCTTACAAGTCGTTATCCCAGCCCTTTTTATGTATGGGCAGTTACTGATAAAAATAAGGTGTCTTTACTTGAAGAGGAACTTAGAGAGCAGTTCAAAAGACTTGCAGAAGAACCTGTAAGCGAAAAAGAATTGAACAGAGCCAGAATTTTACTGGAAAGCAGTTATATATTCGGAAATGAGACTGCTGACGGTCTTGCCGGAACCTATGGTTATTACGAAATACTTGCCGATAATGTAGATTTTTCAAAAACCTATGTTCAGAATATTCGCAAAGTAACTCAGGAAGATATAATGAGAGTTGCAAAGAAGTATTTCGGAGCCGGTAATTATACAATAGCCGTTTTGAAATAATCCTGGCAACCTGTGAAAGGAGTTTTACTGTTGAAAAAAGCATTTTTTATTATAGTTTTTATAATTTTCTCAATGACCTGCTCTTTTGCTATTGAAACGGTACATAAAGAAATACTTCCGACCGGCATGACTGTTCTTATACAGCCTGTTGATGAGGATATTACTGCTATAGAGGTTTTTGTAAAAACAGGCGTAATGAATGAAGAAAAGGCTCAGGCCGGTATCAGTGGTTTAATTACTCCTTTAATGCTCAGAGGAACAAACACTGTAAGTGCCAGAGATATAAATATGGAAATAGAATCCCTGGGAGGAACAATTCAGGCAATAAGTAACCAGGATTATTCCGAATATTATATTGTAAGCACTTCCGAATATTTTGATACTGATCTCAGAATTATATCAGATATAATACTCCACCCTGCTTTTCTCCAGGAAGAAATAGATAAAGAAAAACAGAATATTCTTCTTGAAATGGAAAAGCAGCAGAACAGACCTTTTTCCAGGTTAAACGATATGTTCAACGCCACACTTTATCAGAGACATCCCTACGGACGTCCTGCTTTAGGTGTGAGGGAGAATATCGAGAAATTTACAAGGGAAGATATAATAAAATTTTATAGTGCAAACTATGTTCCAAAGAATATTGTTGTATCCATTGCAGGCAAGGTTGATGTTAAATCTGCATTAGAGAAAGTAAAAACAGCTTTTGCCGGTTTACCTGACAGTACGCCTCCTGTTCTTTATAATCCTGATGAACCGAAACCCCTTCTCTGGCGAGAAGATTACAGAGCCAGCGGCGGTGATGCAGGATGGTTCTTCCTTGGTTATCCTGCTCCCAGTATTTTATCTCCTGATTTCCCCGCTATGGAAGTTCTTCAACTGGTTATAGGAGGAGGCATGAATTCCAGAATGTGGATCAAAATGCGTGAAAAGAAAGGCCTTGCTTATGATCTCGGTTCTTTTATGAGCCCTACTATAGGGCCGGGACGTATGGTTACATTTATAGCCACAACTCCCGGTAAAGTAAGCGAAAGCAGAAGAGCTATACTTGATGAAGTCAGAGATATAAGACAGGGAAAAATTACAAATGAAGAAATTGATATTATGAAAACCTATAGAATAGGCCAGTATTATATAAGTGAAGAAACAGTCAGGAGTAAAGCCTATAATCTCGGTCTTTATGAAATTCTCGGCACAGGCTATCAGTATTACCTTGATTATCCC
>CALARM010000103.1 GCA_937888925.1 uncultured Synergistia bacterium
TGTCACCATGTTTTATGGTAAAAGCCTCTTTACCCATGTTAATGAGAATAACCTTCACCTCACCTCTGTAATCACTGTCAATCGTTCCCGGACTATTCAGCACACTTATACCATGCTTTAATGCCAGGCCGCTTCTTGGTCTTATCTGTCCCTCAAAACCTTCAGGTATTGCCATTGAAAAGCCTGTAGATACAAGCTTTATTGCTCCCGGCTCTATTACAAGTTCTTCACTGGCATAAATATCGGCTCCTGATGCGAAATTACTCATATACTCCGGTATTATACTGTTAGAATCAAGTTTTTTAAATTTTATATTTATATGATTCATAATTTTATCCCTTCACTCTTCACTCTTCACTTTTTACTAAATTTGGCTGACTTTTATTATAAGGCATATCAATTAATTTTATTAAATTTCTTCCTTTTAGATCAATCATATAGATATTATTAACTCCTTTTTCTCTGTCAGAAGTAAAAATAATATGATTCCCTGCTGGAGACCATAATGGATTCCAGTCTATCCCATCAGGATTTCTGGTAAGTCGCTTTACATTTGTTCCATCTGAATTCATAATATATATTTCCGTATTACCATCACGGTCCGACTGAAATGCTATTTTTTTACTGTCAGGAGACCATGAGGCAAAGTAGTCATGCTTTTCATTTTTTGTAATATTATTTTTTTCTGTTCCGTCAGGGTTTATAGTAAATATTTCTTTATTAACCCCTGATACTATTTCTATAAACATTATTTTTTTTCCCTCAGGAGACCAGGCAGGATGGCTTTCTTTCCATCTGTTATCTGTCAATTTTCTATGATTATGTCCATTACTATCCGTTATATAAATACTTCCGTCATCTTTACGGTAAAGGGCTTCGTATACGATATATCTGTTGTCGGGAGACCAGCATGGATGTAAATTTTTTGCTTTGTTGTGTGTCAGTTGTTTTTTTTCTTTTCCGTCACAGGTTATTATAAATATATCGTTTTTCTGTCCGGTTCCTGAACTATAGAGAATTTTATTTCCGTCTTTTGACCAGGATATGCTCCAGATTTCTTTTGAAGGCTCTGACAGTTTGATTTTATTTGTTCCGTTACTGTTCATAACATATATTTGGAAATATCCATTTTCTTTATTTAGAAAAGCTATTTTATTACCATCGGGAGACCATACGGGAGATGATTTTTTTCCGTGATTATCACTGAGAGGTGTTAATTCAGAACCATCAAGATTAAGAGAGTAAATTTTTCTGTGATTGGAATTATAGTTTATAAAAACAATTTTTACCTTTGATAAAGATAATCTTACGAGAAGATAATTAAGACCTTTAAAGGCAAGGAGTATAATCATTAATATTGCGATACATATTATAAAATTTTGACTAATCTTTCTAGCTAACTTCATTTTCTTTATTTTTTTTCTTGCTTATCTTTTCTTCCTTATGGTCTTTCTTCCCTTCCCTGTCTTTTGAAGATTTTTTAGTGGATATCTCAATGTTAGCCTGAGAAGAAGCTTCTATATTTTCCTCATCTTTTATTTTTTTCTTTATCTTTTTCTTTACTTTTTTTTCTTCCGAAGATTTTTTAGCGGATATTTCGATTTCCTCTTCTTCAGGCAGGTCATCTATAATTAAAGAAGAGACGTGGATATTATCTTCAGTCTGATAGTCTTCAATAGTTGTAAAGTCAAGAGAAACTCCTGTATTTTCCAGAGAATGGTGTATCTGAACAGGTGTGGTAAATTCCAGGTATATATCGGAAGCCTCTTCATTTTTTGTCTCTATTTCTATGCCCTGAATTCCGCTGAGAACCTCTCCCTGAGATGATAATTCTATGCCTGTAAGCTCCACCGGAGCAGAAATTTTTTCTTCTTCATATGGCATAAGATCCAGTTTAGTATTTATTTTCTGGAGATGAGACGGATAGTGTTCCAGAAGTTCCAATGCTTCCGCTTCTTTTTGCTCACTATCTTTATGTTCTTCGTCTATTTTTGCATAGGCCATCATTTCATCATCTTCTTCAGTAGGAACGGGGTATGAAAGGAGATCGTCAGCTCTATGTGTTTCCTCCGGCATGATGTATTCAAATTCATATTCTTCATCCTTTAAATCTTCTTCTGTGCTATATGTAAGTACATCTGCCGCAGGTTTTTTTAGTGTTTTGACCGGTGTAAGCACATCAATTTCATATTCATCATCTTCTTCGGCAGGGTATGAAAGCACGCCTTCACTTTTTTTTACTTCAGGGACAGGTATTTCTTCAAATTCATAGGCTTCTTCATTATTATCGACAGGATCTTCAGCAGGATATGAGAGTATATCATCTGTTTTATGCAGTTCCGGCAGGGTAATATCTTCGTCGTAATAATATTCATCATCATCATCTGTTTTATATGTCAGTACATCGCTGCCTCTTTCTTTTTCAGAGGGAGGCAATATTTCCGTTATATATTTTTCATCCATAGGTTCAAAGTCATATTCAGGTTCTTCTTCTATCCCGTTTTCAACATCTGTTATGATAGTTTTAACGGTTTTGCTCAGATCTTCATAGGGATTATAAAATTGATCTTCTTCGGGAACCAGTTTCGACTGAAGAAGTGCCATGTCAGGCAATTCTACTTCCTGAGGAGTATCGGGGTCTACGAAGAGAAAACCTTTTGCAGATTCCGGATAGTCCTTCCAGAGTCTTTTACCGAGTTTTACATTATGATAAAAGATTCTGTAGTCTTTGATATTTATTATATCTTTATCCCAGAGAGGGCTTCCTTTAAAGGGGAGTTTTACCATATCATCAGGGGTATATCTGCTTTTAGGAACTTCAAGAAACATTTCTACATCATCAGATGTGGTTTTTACGGTAATCATGTTCAGTTCACCTATTTTTTCCGCTTCCAGTATGGCATATACCTTATCTTCATCTTTTATTTTCAGGTGTATGTCACAACCTTTTTTCGAACCTATTCTGATTGTGTCACCGTATTTCTGAAAGAGTTTTTTATCTGTGCAATCCAGCATATATCTCTTGAACCCGCGCGGGTCAAATACTTCAAAGGAGCCTTC
>CALARM010000104.1 GCA_937888925.1 uncultured Synergistia bacterium
AGATACAGAACTCGGCTTACAGGTCTGCTTTTAAATTTTTCAATTTTAAACCGCTGCCCCGTCTGACCATTGTAAAATCTTCAGATGGGGTCTATGCGGTAACAGGATTCTTTATATGGAATTCAACCACCCGGAAGCACTCTGGCTTCTCTTACTCATAATACCTTTATATTACTTTACCAGAAATAGCATTTCCCACCTTCCGCAATGGAGATTTATTCTCTCTTTTACCCTGAGAATAATAATATTTATATTAATAATAGCTTCCATATCCGAATTACAGATAATAAAGCCAAATAGCAGGCTCTGTGTTATATTTATAGCGGATGTCTCAAAAAGTATATCAGATGCAAATAAAGAAGAGATTAAATTTTTTATAAATAAATCAACAGGCAAAAAAACAAAAGATGATATGGCAGGTCTTATAATAACAGGCGGTAATTCGTCTATAGAATTTATTCCTTCCGTAAATCCCAGAGCCGGCAATTTTACTTCTATAGTAGATACGGATCACACAAATCTGGCAAGTTCTTTTCAACTTGCTCTCGCCATGTTTCCTGCCGATGCAAATAAAAGGATTGTTCTCCTGAGTGACGGACAGGAAAATGCCGGTAATGCTATAGATGAAGCTACTATTGTTTCTGCAAATCATGTACCTATAGATGTAGTGCCTCTGGATAGTTCCCCGGGAAGAGAGGTATTTATTAAAGAGTTTACCATACCTGAACATGTAAGTAAAGATGAACCTTTTGATGCAAAAATAATTCTGGAAAGCACTGAACCATCTGATGTGAAAATGCAATTTTATAGAAACAGCAGTCTTGTCGGTGAAAAAAAAATATCTCTAAAAGCCGGGAAGAACATTTTTTTTATTCCTCAAAAGATAGAAGAGAGTGGTTTTTATAGCTATGAAATTCAGGTAATTGCAGAAAAAAATTCTGATACCCTTATGGATAACAACTGTGCCCGGGCCTATACGAAAGCATCAGGAAAACCACGTGTTCTTATTATAAGTGAAGATTCCCGTCTGGATAGATATCTTATAAATGCTTTAAATGGTATAGAAGTATCATACCTTTCATCTGATAATATACCGACAAAGCTTTTTCAGCTTCAGAATTATCAGACTGTTATATTAAACGATATTTCATCAATAAAATTTTCTGATGAACAGATGAAACAGATACAGAGCTATGTAAGAGACCTGGGAGGAGGTTTAATAATGATAGGAGGGGAGAATAGTTTTGGTACAGGCGGATATTATGATACACCGGTAGAAGAAGCCCTTCCTGTGAGTATGGATATAAGAAAAGAAAGAAAAATGCCTACTATGGCTTTAATTCTTGCAATAGATAAGTCAGGCAGTATGGCAGATTACGGTTCAGGAGGAGTTGAGAAAATTGCCCTTGCAAGAGAAGCTTCTATTGCCTGTGTAGAACTTCTTTCTCCTTCTGATCAGATAGGCATTATAGGCTTTGATGATGCGTCAAAATGGGTTGTACCATTCCAAAAAAGAGTGGATGATAAAGATTTTATCATTAAAAATATTGCTTCATTGAGAGCAGGGGGTGGAACCAATGCTTATCCTGCCCTTAATGAAGCCAGTAGAGTGCTTACAATTACAAAAGCCATGTTAAAACATGTAATACTTTTATCTGACGGAAGGACTGCTCCGGGAAATTTTGACACTCTTGCCCGGACTATGACTGAAAATAAAATAACCCTGTCCTGTGTAGGTATAGGAGGTGATGCAGACATACCGTTTCTTCAGTCTCTTGCAAAGTCAGGAGGAGGGAGATTTTATTTTACCTGTGACGTATCACTCTTACCCAGGATATTTACAAAAGAAGCTCTTATTGCTTCGAAATCTGCCATTATAGAAGAGGATTTTTCTCCTGTAATTAATTGTTATGATGAAATACTTGAAGGGATAGACAGACCTCCTGTACTGGGAGGATATGTAGTAACTACGGCAAAAGACAGGGCTGAAGTTTTACTGCTCACAAAAGAAGAAGATCCTCTTCTTGCGAAATGGTATTATGGGCTCGGAAAATCTGTTGCCTTTACGTCAGATGTAAAGAGCCGCTGGTCAGAAAGATGGATAAACTGGAAGTCTTTCCCGCTATTCTGGTCTCATGTTGTCAGATGGACTATGAAAAGTGATGAAAGTTCATCTCTTGAAACAGTTGTTTCTATGGACGGAAATGAAGGTAAGATAGTAGTAGATGCCATTGATAATGAAGGGGAATTTATAAATTTACTGCATCTTAAAGGAAGAATTATATCACCATCTCTTAAAATTACCGAAGTTTCATTGAAACAGGAAGGTCCCGGCAGATATGAAGCTACGTTTCCTGTTACGGAAAAAGGTACATACCTCATAAATACGGGAAATGATAAGATTGGATATGAGACAACAGGTTTCGATGTTTCAGTGTCTCCAGAATATAAAGCTCTCGGATGTAACAGTTACCTCCTCGGACATATTGCACAGGAAACAGAAGGAAGAGTTATTAAATTAAAGGATTATGATAAGGTATTTGAACATTCCATAAAACAGTCCTATCAGGTAAAAGTTATATGGCCTTTTCTGATTGTACTTGCTATGTTACTCTTTCCTCTGGATATAGCTCTGAGAAGAATATTTTTGCCGGAAGGGTGGGCGGAAAAATTCCTCATGTATTTTACCACAAAGAAGGAAATAGTAAAATCTTATGAAGCGAAAACTTTATCCAGGCTAAAAAGCAAAAAAGTTGAAATTGTAAAGGAAAGAGAAGAAAAAGTAGCTATTATCAAACGTCCTGATATAAAAAAAGAGTTGATCCTACCCGGATTTCAGAGAGAAACAAAGAAAGAAGACATAAAAAGGCCTGGAAATGTAAAAGATGTGTCATCATTATCACGCCTGAAGGATATAAAAAAGAAAGCCCTTGATAAGTTTAATAGTGATGATAATTACTAAAAATAATTAGCTATAAGCCAATAAAATATTTGTTAACATGCCCCTCTGGCACTGATAACAGCATAAAAGGTTTTAAATAATATCATTATATCCATCCAGATAGAGCGTTCTCTTATATATTTTATATCAAGAGCCACTCTTTCTTCATAACTGAGTTCATTCCTGCCGCTTACCTGCCAGAGGCCTGTGAGTCCCGGCTTTACGCTTAAAAATTCATCTCTGTGTCTTCCATATTTTTCGAGTTCTACTATCACTATCGGCCTGGGACCTACGAGTGACATATCGCCTTTTAAAATATTAAAAATTTGTGGGATTTCATCAAGGCTGCTTTTACGAAGATAATAACCTGTCTTTGTTACTCTCGGATCTTCAGCAATTTTATAACATTTCAAATATTCTTCCATGAGTTCCTGTTCCGATTTAAGCATATCTTCAGCTTTTGCCACCATAGATCTGAATTTTATGGCACGAAAGACCCTGCCTTTCAGTCCAAGTCTCTTCTGAAGAAAAAATACAGGCCCCGAAGAATCACATTTTATTAAAACCGGTATGATTATGAATAAAGGCCATGTAAAAATCAGGAGAAACAGCGAACCGGTTATATCTATAATTCTCTTAATAAAATTATAACAGAAAGATTTTTCTACTAACGTAACAGGTAAAGAAAGAGACATTTCCACTTTTTTCATTTTTTACAAGTTATAAGTTTTATTCAAATGGGATTAATGGGATTTTAAAGATTACCGGGATAGAGTATTTTTTAATCTTATTCATTATCCCGGTAATCCCATAAATCCTTTAAATCCTGGTCAAAATTTTAACCTACTTTATTTCCGCAACCTGCACAGAACTTTGCTCCCGG
>CALARM010000105.1 GCA_937888925.1 uncultured Synergistia bacterium
CAAGGGCTCTTAAATATCTTATTCCCCTTCTTGAAGATGAAAGTATTGTTATAAAGGTCAATACTATTCACGCTCTGGAAACACTCGGTGAGAAAGAGGCTATTCCCTACCTGGAGAAACTGAGAGAAGATAAAAGCAAAGAAATAAGGGAAAAAGCAATAAAAGCTATAGAAGAGATAATGAACAACCGGGAAGCATGAAAAATAATTCCACGTTCTTTTTATTTTTTAAAACAATTATCCATTTTCTAATCCCCTGGACGACAGTATATCTCCAGAGTACCATTTAAATTAAAATAAGACAGTATATATTCAATAAAAAAACAGGGGATAAATAATCCTGGACCAGCAATAAGACTTACAGGAAAATCGTAATAAGTTCTTATGTTTTTAAAATCAATTTTCCTGTTCAATAAATTATAGAGGAAATTATGTGTACATCCTGTCATATTAAGAATACTCTGCAACAAACCATAGACATCATATTCCATAGAGAATCCGCCTGATTCAATTATTTCAAACCCCTGAGACCGAACAAATTTTTTCAAATTAATATGAGAAAAATTTACCATATGTCTCGGAACGTCCAGATGAAACCATTTATTTAAAGAAATACTATACTGAAAGCTTCCTGTATCAGGAAGAGAAATCACAAGAAGGCCATTTTTTTAATTATTCTCCTCACTTCTTTAAGAGTAGCCAGAGGATGTTCCATATGTTCGAGAACATGGTAAATATTTACGACGTCAAATCTTTCTTCAGGAAAATTACATTCTTCAACACTGCATGTCATAACATCTATTGCGTAATTACGTTTTATATAATCTGCAAGACCTTTAGAAAGTTCTATACCGGTACAATCCCATCCCATAGTTTTTAATATACTCAATGTAATACCTCTGCCACAGCCAATATCAAGTATAGTACCTTGCTTCTTAAATTTCAAAATTTTCTTTATCCTGAGAAATCTAAAATAATATATTAACCTTTCTATTATAAAATTAAATCTCTTACCTGTTTCTGAGCCATAATATTTATCCAGAGGGTAATATTTACAAATTTCTGCAGAGTCCGGGTAGGGATCAATATAAATACAGCCACAATCAATACATCTGACTGTATTAAAAATATCTTTTGTAATATAGTCAGAAGCTTTGAATAATAAACTATTTTTATCTGTTTGACCTTCACATAAAGGACAAAAATCTCTTTTTTTCATAATACTTATTAAATGAATATAGATGGTTTATATAATTTTAATTTAAAGAGTATATAATCGAACAAAATCTTTAAAGTTTTAATACCATATCTCATGCTTACAAAAAAATTAACAGATGAAGCTTCTTTAAAATACCTTGTTTTTACAGGAACTTCACCGAATTTAAAACCAAAAACCTTTCCCTGGACAAGCATCTGAGAATCAAAATCAAAGTCATTGGAATTTCTCATAAAAGGAACTTTTTTCAGCACATCTATTTTATAAGCTCTGTAGCCTGTATGGTATTCGGAAAGATTGAGGCCTAAAAATAAATTCTGCATGGTACTTAAAATTCTATTTGCTACAAATTTATACAGAGGCATACCGCCGGCCAGTGCTCCTCCCTGGGGCAGAAAACGGGATCCGAGAACAATATCTACATCATCGTCTACTATTTTTTTTATCATATCAGGAATTATAGAAGGATCATACTGTCCGTCCGGATGAAGCATTATAACAATATCAGCATTATCTCTTATGGCTTCCATGTAGCATGTCTTCTGATTGCCTCCATAGCCGACATTATGAGGATGGGCAATAACTTTGATATTTAATTCTTTTGCCAGTTTAACAGTTCCGTCTTTACTGAAATCATCTACCAGTATTGTTTCATCTACTATTCCCGGAGGAATTTGATTATAAGTATCTACAAGGGTTTTTTCTGCATTAAAAGCAGGCATTACAACAATTACTTTTTTTAATTTATCCGTATCAATCTACTCCTATCCGGGAGGCCACTCAAAAGCTCTTCCTCCCATAATATGAAAATGGATATGAAAAACTGATTGTCCTGCTTCTGCGAGACAGTTATTCACTATACGTACCCCTCTCCCTGCAAGACCAAGAGATTTTATAAGTTCAGGTATTTTTATCATCAAATGTCCCATAATATCACTGTCATCTTCTTCAAGGTCTGCAATAGATGCTATATGTTTCCGCGGAATAACCAGAACATGAATCGGAGCCTGAGGATTTATATCATAAAAAGCCAGAATTTTATCATCTTCATAGATTATCTTCGATGTTATTTCCCTGTTAATAATTCTACAAAACAAACATTTCACGTTAATTACTCCCTAAAACAAAACTTTTCGTAACAATTTATAACAATTTTTCATTTATTAGCTGATAAAAATTAATTTTATACAGTATAAATTTCAATAAAATAATCTTTTATGTTTTAATATATGCTAAAATCAGAAACATCAAATAACTAAATAAAACATTAATTGTATTTACCGCAATTTTACCTGTCCCGAGTCAGGACTCATCATTAATGATGACTCATCCACAGCTTCAAAGGCAGAACCGGGTACTTTATGCAACTCATGAAGCATATCATTATCCCATCTTTCATCAGGCACTCCGGATATATACCACGACGATCCGTTATCAGCCAGAATCATACCATATTTCTTGAGAGCTATCAATATAATTCTTGCCTGAATAGAAAATCCTGAAATATCGAAGGAAGATTTCAGTCTGAAACGTTGCCCCATAGGGGGATACTGAAGAGAAGTAAGATTTGACGCATAATGCCTGGCAGGCCATATATAGGCTTTTCTTGTCTGAGGAACAGTAAAACGAATGGCATGCCGAATTTCTCCACTTTCTATTTCATCATAACGAACCAGTCCGGGCAGAATAGCCAGTCCTGCAGCATCGGCGGAAGTCCAACTGTCAGGCCTCAGGTTATTTGACTTTAAATCAAATATAGCACCTGAACCTGCATGCCATGAACCGTCAGTCTGCTTCACGGCACAATATAATTCATATAAAATACAATTATCCTTATCTACGAGCAATACATGTCTGTCGCCTGTTGCATCGGGCCCTCCTTCTATAAGAGGATTAGACGGGATTGGATAAGGCCCTCTATCACTTTCTCCGGCATAATCAAAAGAAATATTCACCTTCGGCTGAATTCCCGGCACAATATTATATGGGATACCGATTGGTCCTCCATTCCATGTACCGGAACCGAAATCAGCATGGACATACCTGGACGCTCCGATAGTATTAACATAGGCAGTAGAATTGATATCTACAGGCATATTATCTACAGGTACATTCCATACATTGTCAGAAGGGAAAATAGCACATCCCTGAATATTAATCGGAGGCGTAGAAGCAGGCACAGGACTTGCAGAAGGAACGGGAGAAGCAGTCGGAGTTGACTCGGACACAGCAGTTTCTTCCGAAGCAGGTGTCGAAACAGCTGAAGGTACAGGAATAACAGTCTCAGTAGAAATCGAGACAGGCGTAGAAGCAGGAGCAGGTGTAGAAACATGAGTCCCTGCCGGGGTTGCCACAGGCGTAACAACTGCCACAGGTGCAACGGTCGGAGAAAAAACCGGTTCGGATATTTGACCGTTCTGCACAGGTAATAGTCCTGAAGAACTTCCCCCTCCGCAACCTGCCAGGGAAAGAAGGGTTAGAATAATTATAATAAATAAAAAATAAGTAAAATAATTTATTTTCATTACCTCCACTCCTTTATTTATATATTATAGTGTATTTCATAACTTATTAGAATTTAAGTGAATAGTAAGTGGTGATTAGTGAGTAGAATATGGCACCGTCACTTACCATTCACTATTCACTCATTAATTATACATTGTTATGAAATACACTATACATATTATACCCATATTTTATTAACAAATTGTTAACAATATTAATAAATTGTTAACAATTTAACAACAAAAAAAATCCCCATCCACTACCGGGAAACTGAAAAACTATTCCTAAAGATTATTTCTTCTTTCATCAAGTATTTTGCCTGTTTTTGTATCAAATATATAATAACCGTAAGAACCATTGGGATTAAAACTCTGAGAATTACCCTGAACGGACCAGATTGATATTTGATACCGTCCTATGTCATTACCTGCTTCATTTGCCTGAACAACAGGAATCTGAATAAATGATTTCATAATATTTAATGCAAGCAGTAAAGCAATAACAACAAGTAAAAATCTGGTATATCTATCATTATTCATAATATCCCCTCCTTTCATTCTGCAAAAATTCTCAAAATAATTTAAAATACTTATAACTAAAGGTTTTATTTATCTTATTAAAAATTAAATATAAAATCAAGAAGGATTCTATTTTTCTTTAAAGA
>CALARM010000106.1 GCA_937888925.1 uncultured Synergistia bacterium
GCAGGGAAGGAGTACCTCCTCCTATATAGATTGATTCTATATGATTGAAATCAAATAAAGAAGAATAGAGATTAATCTCTTCTGTCACAGTTTTAATATAGGCTTCAACAAGGTTAAAATCTTCTATGGAATAAAAGGCGCAGTAGGGACACTTGTTTTTACAGAAAGGTACATGTATATAAAGGTAGAGTTTTTTATGTTCCATTTTTATAATTCCGTGATGTGTAATGCGTAATGGGTTATACTATTCACCGGTCACTGGTCACTGGTCACTGGTCACTGGTCACTGGTCACTGTTTACTGACCTACTCTTCATCTTCTATAGTCAAAATTGCCAGGAATGCTTCCTGAGGAATTTCTACTTTTCCCACTCTTTTCATACGTTTTTTGCCTTCTTTTTGTTTTTCCAGGAGTTTTCTCTTTCTTGTAATATCTCCTCCGTAACATTTGGCAATAACGTTTTTGCGGAGTGCTTTTATACTTTCTCTTGCTATAACGCGGCTTCCTATGGCTGCCTGTATGACAACTTCATATAACTGCCTGGGGATGAGTTTCCTCAATTTCTGAACCAGCTTTTTCCCCCAGAAATAGGCTTTTTCTCTGTGTACTACCATTGAAAGGGCATCTACCGGATCTGTGTTTAATAATATATCCAGTTTTTCAAGATCTGATTCTCTGTATTCCAGAAATTCATAATCAAGAGATGCATAGCCTTTAGAGATAGTTTTCAATTTGTCATAGAAATCAAATACTATTTCTACAAGGGGAAATTCAAAATTCAGGTTGACTCTGCTTTTATCCACATATTCCATCTGTTTATGTATGCCCCTTCTGTCTGAAGCAAGTTTCATTATATTTCCTATGAATTCAGAAGGGGTTATAATCTGTGCCGTAATAAAAGGTTCTTCTATTTTCTCGATAAAATTCGGTTCAGGAAGGTTAGACGGGTTGTCAATAGTTATTATGTCTCCGTCAATTTTATAGACAATATATTCTACATTGGGGACAGTCGTTATTATCTCTATATTATATTCCCTGAATAATCTCTCCTGAATTATTTCCATGTGGAGGAGTCCGAGAAAACCGCATCTGAAACCGAAACCGAGAGCTTTTGATGTTTCAGGCTCATATATGAGAGAACTATCATTTAATTTCAATTTATCCAGAGCATCTTTTAACAGATTATATTCATCGCTGTTTACAGGATAGAGCCCTGCAAAAACCATAGGTTTTGCAGGTCTGTAACCGGGAAGAGGGCCTGAGGATTTATCAAGGGCATCTGTTATCGTATCGCCGACCCTGGTATCACTGACATTTCTTATATTTGCAAGTACATATCCTACCTCTCCTGCTACCAGTTCTTCTACAGGTTCTTTTTTTAATCTCAAATATCCTACTTCATCTACTTCATAGGTTTTTTCATTTGAAAACATAAATATCTTTGTTTTTGCTTTTATTGTGCCGTTAACAACCCTGACATAAGGTATGGCACCTCTGTAATTATCGAAAATAGAATCGAAGATAAGTGCCTGGAGAGGTCCGTCAGAGGCCCCTTTCGGAGGAGGTATCTGTATGACTATTTCTTCCAGCAGTTCTTTTATACCGTAACCGGTTTTGGCACTTACAGGGACTATTTCATTTTTATTACACCCTATAAGTTCTATTATCTGCTCAGTAACCATTTCTGTCTGCGCATTGGGAAGATCTATTTTATTTATTACAGGTATTATATGGAGGTCATTGTCAAGAGCCTGGTAAAGAGTACTCAATGTCTGGGCTTCCACACCCTGAGTGGAGTCCACTACCAGCAGAGCCCCTTCGCATGCAGCAAGAGAGCGGCTTACTTCATAGGAAAAATCTACATGACCAGGCGTGTCTATAAGATTTAAAATGTAAGTCTCTGTGTCAGAGTATTTATAGTCCATCCTTATGGCATGAGATTTTATTGTAATACCTCTTTCCCGTTCCAGATCCATATCGTCCAGTATCTGTGCTCTCATTTCCCTCTGGGATATGGTATTGGTAGCTTCTAAAAGCCTGTCGGCAAGAGTCGATTTGCCGTGATCTATATGTGCTATAATTGAAAAGTTCCTGATTTTACTGATATCCATAAAGTTTTTTATTTACCTCTTGACAATTTTTTTAAATATGATATTCTATTAGTGTAATTATTACACTTAACGGGTGTATAAATTAAAATTTCACCTGTAATTAGAAATTATAAATTTAATGTAAAAATTCTATTTTGTCAAGATAAATTTGACCGGGATTTTCAGGATTTTAGAGATTACCGGGATTATAAAAAGGAATTTTCATTTTTAATGCCATAAAATAAAGTCTTAGATGAAAACTATGTAGAAGCAACTTATCTAAATAATTTATAATGAAGGATTTTGCCGGGACTATTTAGAATTTTTTCTCTAAACTCTATATGTGCATGTGTAAACTGGCACATACCTGTTATTTGAATAGTGTAATAAGTTTAAACTGTAAGATTTTCCCGGACGATTAATACTGTATTTCATAACAGAACACATTACAGAAGAGTAAATTTCTGACAGACTATGAAGTTACTTATAATTGCGAAAAACTGATCACTGGTCACCGATCACTGGTCAGTGAAAAAGAAAGGAGAGGATTATCATGGCAGAAGGCCGTGAAAGAGATCTGGTACTTGCCCCGAATGAATATGCTTTTATTCTGGATGAGACAAAAGGTAATGTTATCGCCTATGTGGGTCCCCACAAAACCAGTCTTGCCAATACTGACAGACCTGTAGTGTTTGATGCTTCTTTGAGGAGGTATAAAAGATGTAATCTTGAGGAAGCAATAACACAGTATCCCTTTGCAGAGGAAGGATGGTATATAGTCCTTGAAAATCCTGCCAAAGGAGGAGATGAAGAACATCCGAGAAGTGGACCAAACAGTCTGCCTAAATTGATTTCAGGGTGCAAGGTAAATATTCCGGGCCCTGTAACGTTTCCCCTCTGGCCGGGACAGGTTGCCCATGTCATTCAGGGACATCATCTTCGTTCAAATCAGTATCTTGTCGTAAGAGTATATAATGAAGAAGCTGCTATGGAAAACTGGGCAAAGGCTGTTATAAAACCACAGAAAGGCGGATCTTCTGATATTTCCGATAGTGCGAAACTGGATGCAGAAATACCTGATTTAACTATAGGTAAACAGCTTGTTATTAAAGGTACAGGTGTATCTTTCTATATGCCTCCTACCGGTATTGAAGTAGTAAGAGACAGCAACGGAAAGTATGTACGTGAAGCAGTTACTCTGGAAAGACTTGAATACTGTATTTTACTCGATGAAGACGGGAATAAACGTTTTATTCAGGGACCTGCTGTCGTGTTTCCGAAACCTACTGAAATCTTTGTGGAAAAAAATGGCTCCAGAAAATTTAAAGCCATTGAATTAAATGAAATAATCGGCCTCTATATAAAGGTCATTGCACCTTATAAAGAAGAGGACGGAACAGAACGTAAAGTCGGGGAAGAGCTTTTTATAACAGGTAAAGATCAGATGATTTATTTCCCGAGACCTGAACATGCCATTGTAAAATACAGTGACCATGAGAGGCATTATGCAGTTGCCATACCTGCAGGAGAAGCAAGATATGTTCTTAACAGATTGAACGGAGAAATTTCTCTTAAAAAAGGCCCCTGTATGTTTCTTCCTGATCCGAGAAAAGAAGTCATTGTAAGAAGAGTTCTGGACGAAAAGGCTGTAAGGCTTATGTTCCCTGGAAATGCGGAAGCTCTGGAATATAACCGCAGGCTTATGGAGATTACCAGTAAGATTAAAGCTGATTATGTAACAGATAGAGAAGCGTTAGACGGTTTTGCTCCTCAGAAAAAACTCGAGGCCATGGCCGAAGCTAAAGATACACGAAGAGAAAAGGCAAAAGAAGGGTTTGCCGGAGATGATTTTACAAGAAAACAGACCTTCAGTCAACCAAGAACTATAACACTCG
>CALARM010000107.1 GCA_937888925.1 uncultured Synergistia bacterium
GTAAAATACATATGGATATAAATCCGGGAGAATATATTATGCTCTGTGTCAGTGATACCGGATGCGGCATGGAACAGGATATACTTGAACATATTTTCGAGCCTTTTTTCACAACAAAAGGAACAGGTAAGGGAACAGGTCTCGGACTCGCCACTGTCTACGGCATAGTAAAACAGAATAGAGGTATGATCAATATATACAGTGAACCACAAAAGGGGACTGTTTTTAAAATATATCTTCCTGTATGCAAAGAGGAGATAGAGGCAAAAAAAGAAAAAATCCTTTCAAAACCACAGGGAGGTATGGGGGAAACATTACTTATTGTAGAAGACGATACAACACTTCTGGAATTATGCACTAAAATACTGTCGGGACTTGGCTATAATGTTCTTTCATACGGTAATACAGGTGAAGCAATTAAAATGGCAGAAGAATATAAGGGAAAAATAGATCTTCTTATAACAGATGTTGTTATGCCTGATATGACAGGGAAAGATATGGCAGACAGATTGCTTTTATCCCATAAGAATATGAAATGTCTTTATATGTCCGGTTATACGGCAAATGTTATAGCCCATCATGGAATACTTGCAGAAGGAATACATTTTATAGAGAAGCCTTTTTCTACAAAAATGCTTGCCTCAAAGATAAGACAGATAATCGAGATTACATAAAAAACCGGAGGGTCAAAGTATAAAATCATGTTATGGACATAAGTGGATAAGCATTTCTTCTACAGTCAGGGTGTTGTGAGGAACCTTAAAACCTGCAGATTTAAGATATGATGCCAGTTCAGTAATATGAGGAACATCCAGATGGAGTTTTTTCAATCTTTTAATCTGGCTGAATACTTCTTTAGGAGTTCCTGTGAACTCAATGGAGCCTTTATTTAAAACTATTATCCTGTCTGCTTCTACCGCTTCTTCCATAAAATGAGTTATATAAAGAATGGTCATTTTATAATCTTTATTAAGACATTTTATAGTAGAAATAATATCGCCTCTGGCTCTCGGGTCAAGCATGGCAGTAGGTTCATCAAGTACTATACATTCAGGTTTCATGGCAAGAATGCCTGCAATGGCAATTTTCTGTTTCTGTCCACCTGAAAGGAAATGAGGAGAAGAATTTCTGTATTCTTCCATACCGACAACAGATAAAGCATAAGATACTCTCTCCCTTATCTCGGAGGGAGAGAGTCCTAAATTTTCAGGGCCGAAAGCCACATCTTCTTCCACTACAGTAGCAACTAACTGGTTATCCGGATTCTGGAAAATAACTCCCACCGTCTGTCTTATATCCCAGAGTTTACTCTGGTCTGCCGTAAGAAGACCTTTAACGAATAATTTTCCTTTTGTCGGAAGTAAAAGGGCATTTGCCAGTTTGGCAAAAGTAGATTTTCCCGATCCGTTATGTCCGAGTATTGCTACAAATTCTCCTCTGTCTATGTGAAAGGTAATATTATCCAGTGCATCCTGAGATGCACCTTCATAACAAAAAGACAGACCGTCAGCCCTGATCATAATTTATTCGCTTGCTACCAGTTCAACAATAGCCATAGGAGCTCCATCGCCTTTTCTTATACCGGTTTTAACAATTCTTGTATAACCGCCTGCTCTTTCTTTGAACTTCGGCCCAATTGTGTCAAACAGATATTTTGTTGTATCTTTATCTCTCATCCAGGCAAGGGCCTGTCTTCTTGCATGGAGATCTCCTTTTTTAGCAAGGGTTACCATTTTTTCAGCACATCTTACAAGCTCTTTAGCTCTTATTAATGTAGTCTGTATCTTACCCTCACTGTCTTTATGTTTTTCAGGCTGCTCTTTAAAAAGAGAGACCGTCAGGTTCCTGAGCATTGACAATCTATGAGCTGTATCTCTTCCCAATGTTCTTGAACGTTTATTGTGCCTCATAATTATCCCCCTTAACGATTAATCTTCAGTTTGTTTTAATAACAGATTGTATTCTTCCAGTTTCAATTTAATCTCATCAAGAGATTTTTTGCCAAAATTACGTAAATTCATTATTTCTTCTTCAGTTTTCTGTATCAGGTCACCTACGGAAACTATGCCATATCTTCTCAGACAATTAAAGGATCTGACAGAAAAATTAAGATCTTCTATATCTTTATTGAGTATCTCATCTTCCAGTTTCGGCACTGTAGGTTTCATAATACCTTCAAAGGTATCGTCAGAAAGAGCTATAAAATAGTTCAGATAATCCTGAAACATACGGGCACTCATATCTAGAGCCTCATCAGGCGTAAACACACCGTTTGTATTTATCTCTATAACAAGTTTATCGTAATCAGTTATCTGACCTACCCTTGTATCCTGAACATAATAATCTACTTTACGTATAGGGGTATATAGACTATCTACCGGTATATATTCATCTGGAGTATTTTTATGCTCTTCTGCAGGACAATAGCCTTTACTTCTTTCCACACATATCTCCATAGATACTTTGCAATTGTCACCTTTTGCAGTAGCTATATGGAGATCAGGGTTAAGTATTTCTACATCTATATCCTGATAAGGAGTAAAATCACCGGCTTTAATTTCACCCGGCTTATTCGTATTCAGATACATAAAAAATGGTTCTGTATAATCGGTTTTAAATACCATTCTCTTGACGTTTAAACTTACCTCTGTGCTATCTTCAACAACATCAGGTATAGAAGAGAATTGATGTTTAACGCCTTCAATCTTCAGCCATTTCACGGCCACACCTGTAATGGAGTAAAGCATTAGTTTTGTAATACTGTTACCCAGAGTATGACCATAACCTCTCTCTAAAGGTTCTATAACAAATTTTCCATATGTAGGAGTTAATTTTTCACATTCCACTCTTGGTATCTCAATTTTTAGCATTATATTATTTTGCCGGGCAAATCGGCCTAACACCCGCCTTTCAACTAAACTAACGAGAATAGTATTCAGTTATCAGACTGTCATCTATCTGAATATCCATATTCTCACGAGTTGGTTCTGCTATGATTTTACTTTTAAAAACATCTTCACCTCTATGAAGCCATAAAGGTAATACTCTTTCACTGCTGACTTCAAGAGCTGCTTTTATAGGAACCATATCTCTGCTTTTTTCTATTACTTCTATTTCGTCTCCTGGCTTTGCAAGATAAGAAGGAACATTTACAATATGTCCGTTAACCTTAAAATGCCTGTGAGTAACAAGCTGTCTGGCCTGTGCTCTGGATAAAGCATAGCCGAGTCTGAATATAATATTATCCAGACGTCTCTCTAAAAGTTTTATAAGGTTTTCGCCTGTAACGCCTTTTTGCCTGGCAGCCCTTTCATAATAATTTTCAAATTGTTTCTCAAGAACGCCGTATATTCTACGTAATCTCTGTTTTTCTCTGAGCTGAACTCCGTAATCGGACAGTTTACCTCTCTTGGTATGCCCGTGCTGACCGGGAATCATATTTCTTTTTTCAATGGCACATTTCGGAGAATAACAGCGCTGTCCTTTAAGAAATAATTTCATTCCTTCACGTCTACATTTTCTGCAAACAGCTTCAGTATATCTGGCCACAAAATCATCTCCTTTATTATACTCTTCTTCTCTTAGGAGGTCTACACCCGTTATGAGGAATAGGTGTTACATCCTTAATAAGATTTATTTCCAGTCCAGCAGCCTGTAAAGATCTGATAGCTGCTTCTCTTCCGGAACCAGGGCCCTTTACATATACTTCTACCTGTTTCAGACCATGTTCCATAGATTTTCTGGCAACTTCCTCTGCCGCTAACTGTGCTGCAAAGGGAGTACTCTTTTTCGACCCTTTAAATCCTGATGTGCCGGCACTTGCCCATGCTATAACACATCCATTTGTATCGGAAATAGTTACTATAGTGTTGTTAAAGGTAGATTTTATATGAGCTACTCCTTTAACTATATTTTTAAATTCTTTTTTCTTTGTTCTTCTGGTACCTCTTGCCAAACTTTATCCATCTCCTTCCTATTTAACCGT
>CALARM010000108.1 GCA_937888925.1 uncultured Synergistia bacterium
ACCTCCATAAAAAGTTCACTTGAAAAAGATAAAGTAATCTCAGAAGAAAGTTTAAGTAAATTAGGACTGAAACAGGAAGAAATAGATACACTAAAAAGCAGTTCTAAGAAAATGGATCTTAGTAACAATATCTTTACGGCAGGTCTCCTGAACGAGTTGAAAGAAGGGCCTAAAAAAGAAAGAGAAGATGCAATAAATAATTATGATACTGTAAAGAAATTCGAAGAACTTCAGAAAAAAAATCCGGAACTCTACGATTATCTTTCAGACAAAAAGGATATAACTGAAGATACGTTAAAGAATAATCTGACTCAGGGCAAAGAAGCCTATGGCAGCACAAAATTATTCGACTACATGAACAGTCTTCAGGAAAAGAACAAAGAAAAACCCGGCGAAAACACTTTAAAAGACGATCTTACAAATGGGATGAAATCATACTATGATGCAGATCCGAAGAAAAAAGAAGAATTAAAACAGAATAATCCTAAATTATATGCCTATGTGGAAGAACTTGAGAAAAATGGTATAAAAACATCGGAAGAAGCATTAAAAGAGCCCGGTAAATTACTGGAATCCTATGATAAGAGACTGGCTTTAAAGGATAAGGATCCGAAATTATATGCATGTCTTGAACAAATGGAGAAAAAAGGCCAGCTTACCGGAGATATGAGTAAACTCTCAGAAGAAACTTCAAAAGATCTTGGTACCTATAAAAAAGGATCAGAATTAAAGAATAACAATAGTGAACTCTATAATTATTTAAGTGATCTCCAGAATGGCAAAGAGGTTAAGTCGGATGACCCGGCAAAAGGTATCTATACCTATATGTCAAAGCTGGATAAAGACGGGAAATTATATAAAGACGGAGCGATAAATAAAGATTATATACAGAATGAAATAGATCTGTACTCTGATAAAACCAAAAGTAAATATTTATATGAAAATAGCCCTGAATTATTTGATTATCTGTTAAATCAAGAAAAAACTCAGAATGAAAAATTCTCTGAAAAGTTGAAAAACTATAAAGATACCTGTACATGGTTAAGCGATAAGCCCTTTGTAAAGGAGCAGGCAGGTAACGCCATTAAATTACTTGAAGCTGCAGGAAACGATATAAAAACAATAGATGAAGCATCCAGATACAGTCTCAGTGAATATCGAGACGCAAAATTATTAAATAAAGAAGAAAAATCCAGAGAACAGGTAAAAGATAAAACAGGAGAGATACTTGCAGGATGGAGAAATATATCGATTGATAAAGATAAACTGAGCAAACTGGATAGTCTGAAAGATGTAACATGGTATTCCTATGATGATAAAAACATGGAAAAATTGAAAGGTAAAATTCCTGCCGATACGCTGGAAAAGATAAAACCTCTCATAAATAATAAGATGCTAACAACAGAAGAGCTGCAGGAAACATTGAAAAATAAAAACTTCAATCTTAAAGATGAAGATATTCAGACAATCCTTAAAAACGGCAATACAAGCAAGATAGGCACGGAGAAACTGGAACAGGTCAAAAAAGATATCGGCAATCAAAGCATGTCAAGAGATGAATTAATAAGGAAACTTCAAAACTCCGGTCTATCGAAAGAACAGGCAGCAAGAGCGGCAAAAGAAATCGGGATGAGTGAAAAAGATTTCATAGACGGAAACAAGAGTACAAAGAAAACCAATCCGGAAATTACGGTAAATGATAAATTAATTAAGAATTTCGACCAGATGACAGCAGAATTAAAAGGCAAGATACCTCAGGCAAAGCTTGACCTTTTAAAACAGGAACTGGAAAAAAACAAAGGGAAAACTATGTCCCTTGAGGAGGGTATGAAGCTTTTAGATAAATATAATTTCACCAAAGAAGAAAAATCTTTGCTGTTGAAACGTATGTATCCCAATCTTCCCGATAATTTTGAAATCCCTGATAGCGGGTCTTCTGGCTCTTCCGGTTCAGGCACCTGGAATACTCCTTCATGGAATATTCCTTCATGGAATATAAAACCGAAAGTAGAGACATGGAAACCTGTTACAATATGGGACAATGAGTCGCCCAAAGAAGGGAAAACACCCAAAGAAGGCAAAATCACGGACCAGCTTCAGGAAGGCAAAGGTACGGAACTGATAACAGAAGAGCTGAAAACTTCCGAAATAAAAATCGATACTTCTTTTCTCTCAGGTCTGTCGGAAGAAACAAGGAAATCCCTGGAAGAAGCCAATAAGACATGCACTAAAGATTTCCAGAAGACTCTCGGTATGAAAGATGAGATAGACAGTATCACAAAAGAGATGTCAGGACTGAAAGATGGAGACCCGAAACTGTCAGAACTGAAAGCTAAAAAACAGGAACTGCAATTAAAATATGAAGGAAGCCTTAAAGAGACAAAACAGGAATATCAAAAAATGCTTTCCATGCTTCCTGCAGCACAGAGAAAAGAACTGGAGCAGAGTGAGAAAAAAGCGTCAACATCTGCCGTGGAATTATCCAGATTACATGAACAAAAAGAAAAAGAAAATAAAAGTTACAGCACAGAGATGAACGGTTTCAGACAGGAAAGACAGGAACTACAGAACAAACTGAAGGGTATGGACCCGAAATCGGAACAATATATTGTAACAAAACAGAAATTAGATAATATTGAATCGAAAATCGACACAAGGGTTCAGGAACATAATAAATTTGAAAATACTCTCCATTCAAAAGAGAAAGAGACAATACAGCTCAGGCAGAATCTTGAAGCAAAGAGAGAGGAATTCGGCGTATCCATAAATTCTAACAGACAGTTAACACCTGAAGAGCAGAAGAAAGCAAAAGCAGTTAACGGCATGTATTTAGGAACAGTTCCGAAGGCAGGAAGTGCCGTAGAAGATATGCTGACCAGAGCAAGTGTCACAAAAGAGCTGGCAAAATCGTCCATGTCGGTTAAAGAACTGGAAGAAGCCAGAGATATAGGAACAACTATAACTGTAGCATCAAAAGAAAAAGGGATAGCCTCTCTCGGTGGTACGGAAAAAGGCACCCAGGGCTTTACGCAGGGAACAAGAATAGTTCTTGCAGAAAGAGCTGTAACAGGTACTGCCACTCATGAAATGGCCCATATAATGGATAAAAGCAAAATTATGATGGAAGATAATATAAGAGTCGGTGACAGGGTCATGAATGTAGGCGACAGGGTGAATGAATTATATGAAGAAAAGAAAAAATCCGGCGGTTTTGCAAATGATTATTCTGCTACAAATAAACAGGAATATTTTGCCGAAGGCATGAGACTCTACAATTCGGAAGAAGGGCGAAAACAACTTCAGACCAAAGATCCCAAATTATTTGAAGTAATGAAGACCCTTGAAAGTGACGGAAAAATAGAAACTCTGA
>CALARM010000109.1 GCA_937888925.1 uncultured Synergistia bacterium
TTGTTCTTCTGGTACCTCTTGCCAAACTTTATCCATCTCCTTCCTATTTAACCGTAACGCGTGACACGTGACGCGTGACGCGAAGCTTCTGACTTACTCCCACGATTTTGTGGGGGGCGAATGCTTGATTATAATTCGGTAAATTAAACTTTCTTTCTCTTTATGCCGACAGTTCTGCGGGGACCTTTCCTTGTTCTGGAATTGGTCTTTGTATGCTGTCCCCTGAGAGGAAGACCTCTTGAATGCCTGACGCCGCGATAGCATCCTATTTCTATCAAACGTTTTATACTCTGAGAAACTTCTCTCCTGAGATCTCCTTCTACTTTAAAATTCTTTTCCAGTATATTACGTATTCTGCTGACTTCTTCTTCACTTAAATTCTTTACTCTGATGTCAGGACTCACTCTGGCCTGTTCAAGAATTTTCTTACTCGTAGTATGACCTACTCCGTAAATATAAGTCAGTGCAATTTCAACCCTTTTATCTCTGGGTAAATCCACACCTGCTATTCTTGCCATATATGGTTAATACTCCTTTCTTTTTCAGTTACCAGTTACCAGTTATCAGTGACCGGTTACCGGATTTCATTTTCTAATTTTCAGTTCTCAGTTTTCAGTTCTTAGTTCTCAGTTATAAATTTACTGCTCACTGGTCACTGTTCACTGTTTCACTGACATTACCCCTGAACCTGTTTATGTTTGGGGTTTTCACATATAACCCTTACTCTGCCTTTTCTAAGAATAATCTTACATTTCTCACATCTTGGTTTTACTGATGGCTTAACCTTCATAATTTACTTCCTCCTTCGTACTTTGTCAAGATTAAAGGTCCATTTCCGGTAATAGCTACTGTATGTTCAAAATGAGCAGAAGGTTTCCGATCTTTAGTAACAACAGTCCACTTATCAGATAGCCATACAACATCTGCAGTGCCCATATTTATCATTGGTTCTATAGCAAGAACCATACCGGATTTTAATGGAACATTATAATCATAGGATATGTAATTGGGAACCTGAGGTGCTTCATGCATATCTTTACCTATTCCATGTCCTACAAGTTCCCTAACTACGGAAAAGCCCTGAGCTGTCACATAGGTTTCTATGGCACGGGAAATATCTCTCAAATGATTTCCAGGTCTTGCCTGTTCAATACCTTTAAAGAGAGACTCTTCTGTAACATCAAGCAACTTTCGCCAGTCATCAGGGATCTTACCTACAGGTACTGTTATGGCAGTATCTCCGTGATATCCTTTATATATAACAGCTAAATCAATACTTACTATTTCACCCTGTTTTATTTTCCTTCTTTTGGGAATACCATGAACAACTTCTTCATTGACAGATACAGTTATATGGGCAGGGAAGCCTCTATAACCCTTAAAGGAAGCTTTTACACCGTAATCTTTCATAAGATTTTCAGCTTTTTTATCCAGATACCGTGTTGTAATCCCCGGCTCAACCATATCTGCCAGCTTATCCCTTATTATAGCGGCAATTCTACCGGCTTCCTTCATTATTTCTATTTCTTTATCAGTCTTAAGAATAATATTCATAACTTCTCAACAAGGGCTATTATAGTTCTATAGACTTCCTCTATAGGAAGCTCTCCATTAACAGAATGAAGAATACCTTTGTTCCTGTAATAATCAGTCAGAGGCCTGGTCTTTTCAAGATATTCCGTATATCTTAACCGGACAACTTCCTGTGTATCATCAGCTCTGCGAACAAGTAATTTCCCGCACTGATTGCAGATGTCTTCTTTATCAGGAGGGCTGTATTCTATATGATAACTTGCCCCGCAATTCGGACAACTTCTTCTGCCACAGATTCTCTTTGCAATAGAGTCAAAGGCAGCTTCTATTTCTATCACTGCCGACAGAGAAATATTTAATTCTTCAAGCTTTGTTGATAATAATTCTGCCTGAGATAAATTCCTGGGGAACCCGTCCAGAAGAAACCCGGCGAGACAATCCTGTCTTTCAATTCTTTCTAACAATATGGCATTTATGATTTCATCAGGTACAAGAGAACCTTTACCCATATACTCTTTTGCTTTAAGACCTGCAGGTGTTTCTCGTGACACTGCTTCCCTGAGCATATCACCTGTAGATATATGGGGAATACCGAAATATCCTGCTACAGTTTTAGCCTGTGTTCCTTTGCCCGATCCGGGAGGTCCTAAAAAAATCAGCTTCATTGTGCCACTCCTCTATTTCATAAATCCCTGGTAATGTCTCATAACAAGCCTTGCTTCTACCTGTTGCATAAACTCAAGTGCTACGCCCACTATGATCAAAAGAGACGTACTTCCAAGCTGCCAGCTTATCCTGGTCAATTCCAGTATATATGTAGGTAATACTGCTATAAGACCAAGAAACATAGCAGATACAAAAGTCAATCTGCTGAGGATTTTTTCAAGATACTGGGCTGTTTTCGGTCCTGGCCTTATACCGGGAATAAATCCTCCGTATTTTTTCATATTATCGGCAA
>CALARM010000110.1 GCA_937888925.1 uncultured Synergistia bacterium
AAAACTTTTTTTGCAGACTTAACCCCTGTAAAAAAATTAGGCGGTGGATTTTGGTTCTTTCCTGCCGGGTTTTAAAAATTCTTCTGTAGGTATATAATAAAAATTCTTGCATACAGTATCTTTAAAAATAACTGTAGGATGGGTTCTTATGACATTTGTAATAATATCGGCACTGAAACGTTTTAAATTATACTGGCATATGGCAAGAGCATCGAAATATGGGAAAAAGTCATTCAATTTCGCCTCATATTCTATCAGTCTTTCCACTCCAGGGTCTCCACAAAGAGCCCATGTCATTTCTCCTGTAACTCTGAGAGCAGAAAAACCTTCTCCAAGGGCTATATTCACACTTTCTTTCAGGACGTCTATCATTCCGTCTGGATCGAAAAAACCATTTTTGAGATAGGATTCCTGTTTTGTAATGACTGCAAGCTGTCGTGATAACAGATATTTTTCCGTATCAATACCATAGGATTTCATAGCGTCTATTACCTGAGAACCAGTATTTTCATCTGCAATATAAACACATTTTTCTCCTCTTTTCAATCCTATGCTCATAAAAGGTATAACAGATGCAAACTGTTCTTCCTGTGTTTCATAAATAAGGCATAGATGATCATGAACTGAAAGGTTCTCCAGAGAATTTATAATGCTAATCTTCATAAAAAAATACTCTCCTGCTTAATGGATTTTCTAAAAAGTTATTTTTTATAAAGCATTTTTACTCTGTTTTACAAGGGTTCTGAACATGGTCTTCAATTTTTCATGTTTTATAATATTCAGAGTCTCTATCATTTTTTTCATATTATTTCTCCTTTAGAGGAAAAATCAGAGTAAAATTACTTCCCAGTCCTTCCTGACTCTCTGCTGTTATAGTTCCTCCGTTAATTTCCATAAGGTTTTTGCATACAGTAAGCCCCAGGCCTATACCTCTTGCTTTTGTCGTAAATAAAGGTTCAAAAATTTTATCCATATATTCTTTTTTTATACCACATCCCGTATCTTTTACAGAGATACGAATCCTGTTATCTCTCAAATATGCTTCAAGTAAAACTCTGCCTCCTTCCGGCATGGCCTGGTAGGAATTCAGAATAATATTATGTAAAACCTGAGAAATCTGTCTGTAATCTATGAATATGTAAGGAAGATTATCTTCTATATTCTTTATAATTTCTATATTATCAGGTTTTTTTTCTCTTTTTACCACATCATCAATAAGCATTGATATGCCAAATTCCTCTTTTTCTAAAGCTTTAACTCTTGACATATCCAGAAGAGAAGAAACTATTTTTTCCGATCTTTTTACTTCCGATGAAATAATATCCAGATAGGTCATGGTAATCTCACCTGAAAGGGTATTCTGAAGAAAATATACTGCATTTGAAATTACTCCCAGTGGATTACGTAATTCATGACCCACACCTCCTGCAAGCTGCCCCAGAATTGCCAGTTTTTCCTGTTTCAGAAGCTGTTCCTGCGCTTCCTTGAGTTCCTGTGTCTTCTGCTCCACAAGCTGTTTCAAATCTCTAGAAAAATCTCTGAGCTTTTCTTCTGTACTCTTTAATTCAATAAGATTTATATATCTTTCTATAGCATATCTTATAGAACGGCTTAAAAGTGAAGGCTCCAGTTTCTGTTTCGGTAAATAATCCTGTGCTCCTATACTTACTGCCGCCATTGCCATCTCCCTGTCATCAAGACCTGTAAGAATAACTACAGGTATTCTTACCATGTTATAAACACTGCGGAATGTATCAAGTCCTTTTGAATCAGGTAAAGATAGATCGAGAAGAATAATATCCAGAGGCTTTTCTTTTATAATCTTTAAACCTTCCTGAAGGGTTTCAGCCTTATATAAAACAGAAGATAAATGCTCCTCTGAAAGCAGTTCTTCTATAAGAAATCTGTCTGCGCTGTCATCTTCAATCAATAATATTTTTAATGGAGATCTTAACATTTCTTATACCTCGAAGGCAGTTTTACAATGGTAAACCAGAAATTTTCTACATTCTTGACTACTTTAACAAATTGATTAAAATCAACAGGTTTTGTAATATAACAGTTGGCTCCCAGATGATAACTTCTGAGAATATCTTCACCTACCTGAGATGTAGTAAGAATGATAACAGGAATATCCTTCAAGGTTTCATCCTGTTTTATTTCTGCAAGAACTTCTCTGCCGCTTTTCTTTGGCATATTCAAATCCAGAAGGATAAGATCCGGCAGTGGAGCATCTATGTATGGTTCTTTTCTGTGAAGATAATTCATAGCCTCCACTCCGTCTCTTACGACATGAAGATTTATTACAAGCTTGCTGTCTTCAAGGGCTTCTCTTGTAAGTTCCACATCTCCTTCGTCATCTTCTACAAGAAGAATGTTCATTAAATCAGACATTTATAAAGCTCCTTTCTGTTTATTATATCTTTTTATTTATCGTGACGCGTAACGCATGATGGGAGTAAAAACCTCATTTCTACACATGATATAGATTTTTTTTAGATACCCTTCACCTTTTAGGTATGGTAAAAGAAAAAGTAGAGCCTTCCCCGTAAATGGAATCAACCATCATGAGTCCTCCATGTCTTTCTACTATCTTTCTACATATTGAAAGACCTATACCTGAACCTTCATATTTTTCTTTTGTATGGAGTCTCTGAAAAACACCGAATATTCTTTCAAGATACTGATTTTCAATACCTATTCCGTTATCTTTTACAGATATAACCCATTCCTGTTCATTCTCCTCTGAATAAACCTTTATAAGAGGAGGATTTTCACTATGAAACTTTATGGCATTAACTATAAGATTCTGCATTACCTGACGGAGTTGAAGGGTATTTCCTGTAAGGACAGGGAGATTTTCTGACAATATTCTGGCATCTTCTTTTTTTATCAAAGTCTGAAGATCCTTCAGAAGATCATCTAAAAGTTCTTTCATATTAACTTTTTCAAAAACCATGTCACCTCTACCTGCCCTTGAAAACATAAGCAGATCATTTATAAGAGACTGCATCCTTTTTGCTCCGTCTACTATATAGAACATATATTTCTGTGCTTTTTCATCAAGCCTGTCTTTATATTTTCTGTCTAAAAGCTCTGTAAAACTCGATATTTTCCGGAGAGGTTCCTGAAGATCATGGGATGCCACATAGGCAAACTGTTCTAAATCATAATTGGAACGGGTAAGTTCTGCCATAGTTTTATTTAAATTCTCTTCTGCCTCTTTTTTTTCTGTAATATCCCAGAATATACCGAGTAAACCTGTTGTCTGACTGTTTTTATCTTTTATAGGAGTTTTTACTGTATTTACATAAAAGTCCTGTCCGTTTTTCACATACTTCTCTTCGAATTCAACAGTTTTCCCTTCTTTTATAATTTTCCTGTCATCGAAACGATATTTTTCAGCCAGTTCAGAGGGATAAAAGTCATAATCATTCTTCCCGACTATTTCTTCCGGTTTAATCTTTAAATCTGCAGCATAATTATCATTGCAGTAAATATAATTTAAATCCCTGTCTTTATGAAATATTTTCTGAGGGATATTTTCAAGAAGCATCCTGTGCTCTGTTTCAGCAGCCCAGAGAGCATATTCTGTTTTTCTTCTTTCTATCATCTTTCCCGTTTCTCTTGCAATAGTATCGAGTAAATCGTATTCTTCTCTTATAAAAGGTTCTTTCCCATTACAGCAAATCTCAATAAAACCTTTCTTCTCCCCAAATACCATAAGAGGGCCTGTTATTTTTATATTCGAATCGCTGAAATCAGTGCTTTTAAACTCGAAGTCATCAAATACAATTCTGGCACAGGTAAGGGAAGGTTCTCGAAAGGCCGGAGGAAATAAATCCAGAACTTCTTCGAGTATTTCTTCAGGTGATTTACTGGAATCAGAGAGTAATCTTGTAACATTATAAAGGCAGGATATTTCCTTTACTCTTTCATTCAGTTCCAGACTTTTCTTTTCCAGTTCTTCTGTCCTTTCTTTTACCATTTCTTCCAGTTTTTCCCTGTGTTTTTCCAGATCCATTTCTGCCCTTTTACGTTTAAGAACTTCTACAAAGATTATTGCAAGTTGCTCTACTGTTTCCTGATCGTAAATACTGTATCCTCCCTCTTTATTTGCCAGAGCAATCATACCGAAGGTTTTATCTTTTTCTTTCAATGGAACACCCAGAAAAGATGTAAGAGGAGGATGGCCGGAAGGAACTCCGGTGCTTGCAGGATGCCTGGAAGGATCATTTGTAAGGAGAGATTTTTCTTTTTTAAAAACCTCTCCCCAGAGACCTCTTATCTCCAGATTTTTCAGCAGTAAAAGTTCTTCTGTAGCACCGATACGGCAGTTTTTCCATCCTGTATCACTGATAACATTACAGTCATACCGTCCGTCTTTATTTATTTCTCCTGAAAAAGCAAATTTACTGTGTGTTAATTCTTCTGCTACAGAAAGAAATTTCCGTGCTATATCAAGCTCGTCTTTACATACAATGGCTTCTCTGAAAATTCTGTTTATACCATTCATTAAAGCGCTCTGCCTTAAAAACTTCTCCTCAGTTATTTTTCGGTCTGTAACATCATAACCTATATTTAAAAGTCCTGCACTTCTGCCATTCTTATCCTTTAAGGTTTTTGAATACCATTCAATATAAAGCTCCTGCCCTTTCGAGGTAATGATGGTATTTACATTGCCGCGAACATCCATATCTTCAATGGCAATTAAAAATATCTTCTTAATATCTTCTCTGTCTTTTTCCGGAAGAAAGGCGGAAAACCATTCCTTCCCTTTCATGTCCTCCAGTGAATAACCGGTCAGTTCTTCCATAAAGGGATTGAAATAGAGAATAAATCCTTTACTGTCAAGCACAAGGATGATAACCTTTGCTGTTTCAATAATATTTACGGCAAAATCTTTTTTTTGAATAAAATTCGAGATTTCTCCAGAGTTTAACATATCCATTATTCTCTTCCATTCTTTATAAATTTCTGTACAGTTTCCGAAAGTTTTTTAATTCCTACAGGCTTTTCAAGTATATCTTTTATACCTGTTTCTGCACATCTCACCGTAGTAAGAGAATCGAATAAACCTGTACAGATTATTACAGGCATATCGGGACGAATCTTTAATATTTCAGAGCAAAGAGAGAGCCCTGTAAGTTCCGGCATGGTATAATCTGTAATAAGAAGATCAAAATTATGTGGATTGGATTTGAACGTATCAAGTGCTTCCGGGGCAGATGTTTTTGCAGTAACAGTATAACCGAGTTTTGTAAGCATCTGTTCTGTAAAGGCAGCTATATCTTTTTCATCATCTACAAAGAGTATGCGCCCTTTCCCTGAAACCACTGTGTCACAGGTCTCTTCTTTTACTGTTTCCGTATCATTAACTGAAGGAAAAAATATGTTGAAAACAGTACCTTTTTCCGGTTCGCTGTATACAGTAATAAAACCTCCATGATTTTTAACAATACCATGAACAACAGAAAGGCCCATACCTGTTCCTTCTCCTCTTTCTTTTGTAGTAAAAAAAGGCTCGAAAATTCTCTCTAAAACTGCTTTCTCCATACCATGACCCGTATCTTTTACGGAAAGTTTTATATATGCTCCCGGTTTGATTTCATAATAAGGAGGCATGTCTTCAGATACAAGTTCTGTATCGGAAAGACTTATTTCAAGAGTTCCTCCCAGGTTTTTCATCGCATGTCCTGCATTTGTGCAGAGATTTAAGATTACTTGATATATCTGGCCCGGATCACCTTTAATATAGTTCTTAGATTTAATAGATTCTTTTATTTGAATCGTAGAAGGAAGAGTGGCTCTTATAAAAGTAATGGCTTCTCTGACAACAGAAACAGGTTTCATAGATTTCTTTTCTTCAATATTATGACGGCTGAAGGTAAGTATCTGCTTTGCCAGTTCTTTTGCTCTGTTACTTGCTTTAAGAACTTTCTGAATAGATAGTCTTACAGGACTGTTATATTCCACTTCACATAGTGCCAGTTCTGAATAGCCTATAATACCTGAGAGAATATTATTAAAATCATGGGCAATACCTCCTGCAAGAAGCCCTAAAGCATCCATTTTCTGTATCTGAAAGAGCTGGTTATAAAGTTTTTCCCTTTCCTGTTCCGCTTCTTTCCTTTCCGTAATATCTCTTGCAGCACTCAGAATGACATTTTTCCCCCTGTAATCAATCATACGGCTTTTTATTTCTACAGGAATAATTTTTCCGTCTTTACATATGTGGGCAGATTCAAAAGACATCTGATTGTTTAATAGCGCCTGTGAGGTTCTGTCTTTTACGTAAAGACCATATTCAGGTGTATCTATATCCAGAGGTTTCATCTTCAGCAGTTCTTCTTTCGTATAACCAAGTCTTTCACAGGCTACCTGATTTACATCCAGAAAGTTTCCTTCCGGATCATGAATAAAAATGGCATCACTGGCATTATCAAAAAGGGTTTTATATCTATTTTCAGATTCTTTGAGCGCTTCCTCTGAATCTATCTTTTCTATGGCTCTTTTTATCATTATGATGAGTTGTTCTATTTCATAGGGTTTCTGAATATATCCATAGGCTCCCAGATTAACTGCTTTTATAGCAGAAGACTGGCTGGCATAACCTGTAAGTATTATACATTCCATAAAGGGAAATTTCTCTTTAA
>CALARM010000111.1 GCA_937888925.1 uncultured Synergistia bacterium
GAACCGGAACATACGACAGAACTCGGAGAAATTCGTCCCGGTTTCCCTGCTTATAAAGCAGGACTCAGGGAAGGTGATATCGTTCAATCTATAAACGGAACCGGTCTGGCTCTGGAAGATGGCATGAAGATGAGAGGACTTATAAAATCCAATGCCGGTAAAGAGCTTGACCTGATTATAAACAGGAACGGTAATATATTGAACTATAAAGTTACTCCTACATCAGAAGGACAGCTTGGATTTTTGATGAGTTTCGGCCCCTATGCAAATATTATAGAAAGTGTTAAGGAAGGCTCTGTGGAAGAAAAAGCAGGTCTTAAAAAAGGTGATGAAATACAGTGGGTGATGACTGATGGAAATGAAAAGAGAGAATTAAAGCATAATGACGGAATGTTATTGTTTCAGACTATAAGAGCAGGTGAAGGGCAGAAGGTTTTTATGGGTGTAAAGAGAGATAATGGCCTTCTTAATATCGAATTCGCACCTCTTCTGGTAGCAAAAGACAGTAATGAAAAACAAATAAAATTAAATTTTTATTTAAAATATATTTACAGGAGCCAGAATCCTATTAAAGCTGTTGGTAGTGCCATAAGGCAGGTTTATATGTATACAATTATGGTAGTAAGTTCTCTTTCCATATTATTCAGCGGTGAAGTACCTCTGTCGAAAAGTGTGTCAGGACCTGTGGGGATCGTTGCTGCCATGAGGGATGTAGGCACACAGAAGGGTATATATGATTATATAGTTGTCGCAGCTATTTTGAATATAGGTATAGGATTTTTTAATCTTTTACCAATACCTGCTTTAGATGGCATGAGGCTTGTATTTCTGGCTGTAGGAGCAATGAGGCGTAAAACGGTAAATCAGCAGACAGAAGGGATTATACATTATATAGGTTTTGCGGTTTTATTTCTCATTATGATAGCAGTTACATGTCTGGATATTCACAGGTTATGGAGCGGAGAAAGTATTATACCGAAATAAGGGGGACCCATGAAGGAAGATAAGGAAATAATTATACGTAAAGCAGAAATGCAGGATGTTCCGTCTATTATTAAGCTGGCCTCTGAATCCATTATACACAGTGTTTCTCCCTTTCGTAATATGGATATAGAGAAAGCAATAGCGTACAGGAGAGATGATTTAAAGGAAATAGAAAAGTGGGTTTCTCCCGAAAGTCAGGGAATACTTCTTGTCGCAGAAACAGAAGAAGGAGAATTCTGCGGTCATGTAATACTTGTTACGGGATATTTCGGTATAACAGGTGATCCTCTCGGATGGATCCTTGATATTACCGTATGTCCTTCCTTCAGAGGAACAGGGTTGAGTCAGAAGCTTCATGAGATTGCAGAGATTATATTAAGAGAACAAAATATAGGTGGTCTCTGCCTTGGAGTTACTTCTGCCAATGAGAGAGCAGTGAATTTTTATAAAAGACTTGGCTATCAGGAAGAGTTTGTTCAGATGGTAAAGGTTTTGCAGGATAGTGAGTCGTGAGTCGTGAAAAGTGAGCAGGGGCGTTTAATTAAACGCCCTGGATATGAAATACACATCACGCATCACGCATCACGCATCACGCATCACGATTATATTAGAGGTACGGTGAGAAAAATGATAGAAATAAATAATGTTACTAAAACCTATAAGCTTGGTGCTCATGAAATAAAAGCCTTAAGAAAGATATCTATTACGATTGAACCAAAGGAGTTCGTTGCTATTATGGGCCCTTCCGGTTCAGGGAAATCCACTCTTATGAATATCCTGGGATGTCTGGATAAGCCATCTGATGGTTCCTATAAACTTGATGGGATAGAAGTAAAAGATATGAATGATAATCAACTTGCAAAGATAAGGAATCAAAAAATAGGTTTTGTATTTCAGAGTTTTAATCTTCTCCCCAGAACCACTGCCTTAAAAAATGTGGAATTACCTCTGATTTATGCAGGGAAATATAACAGAACAGCCCTTGCTCAGGAAGCACTTGAACTGGTTGGCTTAAAAGAAAGGCTCAATCATAAACCAAATGAACTTTCCGGAGGACAGAGGCAGAGAGTTGCCATAGCACGGGCTCTTGTAAATAAACCGGGTCTTATCCTTGCTGATGAACCTACCGGTAATATAGATTCTATAGCCGGAGAAGAAATCATGGAGATTTTTCAAAACCTGAATGAACAGGGTATAACAGTTGTGCTGGTAACTCATGAAGAAAATATATCAGAACATGCAAAAAGAACAATAAGATTTAGAGATGGAAGAATAGTAGAAGACAGGCAGATTACAAAAAGGAGAAATGCAAAAGAAGAATTAAAAATTTTACTGGAGAGTGAAGAATATAAAAATAATAACAGACATACAGGTAACAGTCATTAAAAAGCTGACTGCTGATAGCTACTGTGGTGAGTATAAATAATACATACATGCTCTTGTGACGCGTGACGGGAGTAAAAACTTTTATTACATGCTTATGCTCAGGTCAGTAAACCCTGATTTCTAACTGCTGAGTGCTAATTGCTAATATTATTTCATATTTTAGCAGGGTTTTTCATTGTAAATATAGAAAAGAATATTGATTTATCAGTTATTTTATCAGTAGGAGAGCTATGATGGAAAAACTTTTATTCCTTCTTTCTATCAGTATGTCAGAAGGACACCTTGTAAATCAGTTTATCTGGTTTCTCTGTGGTTCCCTTGTGATAGTTATTTTTTCTTTTATAATGTTTCAATTACTCTGGAAATCCTTTAAAATTGAAGCTATTAAATCCAGTAAAATATCTATAGTTACAGCTCTCCTGCTAATCTTTGTATGGTTTACCATATTATTTAGTGCCCTTATTTCACTCCATCTTATAATAATAATAGGCATTATAATAGTATCGGTTCTTTTTATTACAGTATCAAAACTTGAGTGAATTTTTAATGGTATAGAAATTTTCATTGTAGAAGCAATTTATCTAAATAATCTAAGTGGGAATAATTCTCGCGTCACGCGTCACGCGTCACGATTTTTATAATCCAGGTGAGATAAATTTTTCAGTTCTCACGTCAGTAATATTGAGGAGGGATAGTTTTGAGTGATGGAGATATAACTCAAAAAGATACACAGCAGTTAAAAGGTATGACACCAAGTGTTATAATAGGACTGGGTGGTACAGGTAAAAGAGTGGTAATGCAGATAAGAAAAAAAATAGTTGAAGAGCATAAAAGCCTGGGGAATATGCCTATTCTTGCTTTTCTTGTTCTGGATACTGACGAGGAAATAGTTCAGCTTGCAGGGCAGGAATCTAAAGTTTTATTGAGTTCCATTGAACTGCAGCCAAATGAAGTAATTCACGCAACTATTACGGGCACCCAGGAATTAAATGCAAATCTCCATCTTTATCCTCATATAGCTGACTGGCTTGATCCTTTTGTCCTTGCTACAGGTGATTCAAGTCATGGAGCCAGAGCAATCAGAGCTCTGGGTCGTCTTTCATTCTTTTTAAATTATCCTTCTATAAGTAATGCTTTTGAACAGGCCAGACACAGGGTAAGTGTTGTTGATAACAGGGCATTTATGGAAAAGAGAGGCATAGTGGTAGACCCGGGACTGAATGTTTATATAGTAGGTTCTCTGTGCGGAGGTACAGGAAGCGGCATGTTTCTGGATCTTTCCTATATGGTAAAACATCTTCTTCGTAATGAATCAGTGTCTGAGCGTATTGGTTATCTCGTTTTGCCGGGCAGTTTTGAAGGTATTGGCCATCATATAAAATCCAATGCCTATGCGGCATTGAAAGAATTGAATTATTATTCCAGAGGAAATCCTTTTCCTTTCAGAGCTGAAATAAATACGAAGGCAGAATTGCCACCGCCGCCATTTACTTATTGTTATCTCGTAAGTAACAGAAATGAATGTGTAACTTTTCAGACTCCTGAAGATCTTTTCTGCATGATTGCCCATAATATATTCCTTGATTTTACTTCCCAGTTTGCCCAGCACAAAAGATCCATAAGAAATAATATAGGTGCCCTGACTGTTCAGCCCGATGAACTCGGATGTCCTCAGAATTATATGACTTTCGGCCTTTCTTCCGTATATTTTCCGAAGGAAAGGGTTATGAATGCCTGTTCCTACAGACTTGGTAAAAATATTGTAAAATTCTGGCTGAAACCTACGGAAAATTATGCTCCTATGGATGATTTCCTGGAAAAATTCCTTATAAACAATCGTCTTATGGAAAGTCAGAAAAAGAAGATCCATCATATATTACCTGCTATTATGGTAGCAAATCCTTCAGCGAACAGAGATTTCAATCAGGAACTTACCAGATGGGCAGGAGAGGTACAGAAGAGTATGGATGGTGTCCCTCCTCAGAGTCTTCAGAGCAAACTTAAAAGTTATGACGAAAGTTTCAGTAAGAAATTTTTCGATGCTCATCCCGACCAGAAGGAATGGGGAGATTATTTTAAGAAAATGTATGAAAATACACAGAAATTAATAGAAACACAGGGCAAGGTTCTTGAAACAAGAGTAGAAGAAATGGTAGAAGATGCCAATATGGGACCTGAATTTACCAGGCAATTCCTGAAATCACTTTCCGGGGAATTTGACAGTTATATATCTACCTTTACTCAGGAACGTAACCAGTTAGAACCTATGAAGCAAAAACTTCAGGATGGAAAAATGAAGGTACTTTCCTCTATAAAAGAGCATGTTCAGGCACCTTTTCTTTTTTCAAGAAGTGCCGTTCTTAAAAATGATGTAAAGGATTTCTGTAATGAAGCAATTAAATATTATAATAATCTTTTGATGGTTAAATCCAGATCTATGGCGGTAATGTTCTGTGAAGAAATTAAGAAAGTTATAGATAAACTTGTTAAAGATCTGGAATTGTTTATAACAAAGCTTGAAGGACTCATTGATGAACTGGCAGGTGGAGAAGAAATCTTTATAAATGATACTACAGGACTTATTGTGAACGGATTATTAATGTATGATAAATCTGATATAGATGGCTTTTACGGTAAGTCAGTAGGGCTTGAAACGATTAATTATACTTCCACTCAGGTTTTAAATGAATTTAAATGCAGACTTTATGCCATTCGCGGAAAAGAATGGTCAAACGGTAAAATTATGGATATTCTTATAAATACATGCAGAGGGCCTTTTAAAGATGTAAGGGAAACGTCTGTTGTTTCAAGGTTTTTTGCCAAATATACCGAACCTACGAAGCAGCAGAATGCCATAAAGGATATTTATGAACGTTCTTCTCCTTTTCTGAATTTTCAGGTTCCTTTAAACGGTTACAGAGATTTGCCGCAGAAAAAGCAGAATCTTATAGGTATTTATGAGGGAAATAATCCTACTGTAGATGAATTTCAGGAGATACAGCCACTGCTGGTCAAAGCAGGTAAAGGTGTAAATCTTGGCCTGAATGTGAAACCAATACCTGATAAGAGTGAAATACTTTTTACAAGAGAAGAAGGGGCTTTCCCTTTAAGAAGAGTTGCTATGATGAAGGATTTCAGGGATGCCTATGAATTTTATCTGAAGCAACCAAATCAAAATCCTCTTCATATAATGAAAAATTATCAAATTTTGACTGATATATTTCCTCTGGATACGGTAAAACTTGAACAGTCAAAATTAGTTTATTTCCTTGCTTCCCATCATGTCCTTGGTTATCTGTCTCCTGATGAAGAAAATCCATCTCTGATAAAATATAATTTCAGGGATAAAAGCAGTGGATTTATGGATTGCAAAATACTTGGAGAAACGGAACAACAGGTTATAACTACATTATATACGGAAGATGATATAAGAAAAGAAATACATAAGAAAATCCAGAATGATGCTATTGCATCTCAGGCTACTATGTCAAAAAAGAAGGAACTCTGGATGAAAATGAGAGATTATCTTGATTATATGAGAGAAAAAGGCCATCAGGACTGGCCTTTATATACAAAACTTGTAAAGGATTTTACGGTGGAATACAAACTCTATGATCCGTCCTTTGAAGAAGACTGAATTTGTGAGTCTAAAAAAATGAAAATTTCTTTTAATATTATAGCGGTAATATTGTTTTTAATATGCCTCTGTGATAAGGGGTTCTGTCAGTATGGACAAAAAATATTACTTACTCAAAATGATACACTTACATTAAACAGGATTGATTTACTTGCCTATCCGACAATATTTCTGAATGTTATGGTAACAGATAAAGAAGGCAATCCTGTAGAGGGACTTGGCATTAAAGATTTTACCGTATCTGAAAATGGTATAGAGCAGAAAATAGATTCTGTTATAAGTGCTTCACAGAGAAATGAACCTGTTACCATTATGTTAACTATGGACGTAAGCGGAAGTATGGGGGATGAAATATATCAGGAAGATGGCACAAAGAGGAGGCCTTTGGATGATGCAAAGGAGGGAGCAAAAACTTTTGTTTCTACTTTAAAGGCACATGATAAAGTTATAGTTTCTGTTTTTGCAGACTACTGGCTTGCTCTTAATGAGGCTACTGAAGACAGGGCAACTGTAATTACTTCTATTGACAGATTGACGCCTGAAGGTGGTACAGCTTTATTTCAGGGTGTAACAGAGTCTGTTAAATTACTCCATGATATGGAAGGCAATAAAGCTGTAATTGTTCTTACTGATGGTAAGGATACAGGAAAAAATTTGACTTTACAGGAATGTTTGACTAAAATAACAGGACAGGGGGTACCTGTATTTACAATAGGGCTTGGAACAGATATTGATGAAAATACCCTGGTTAATATTGCCAGGACGACAGGGGGCAGATATTTCATGGCTCCTGATTCGTCAAAATTAAAGGAAATTTATGAGCTTATTTCGAAGCAGTTAGAAAAACAATACTGGATTAAATATAGAGTAAAAAAGTCCCATCCTATAGGTTCAGAAGTGGATGTAGCTGTAAGTAATATGTCTCCTGCTATGAGAGGAGTCAGTAATTTAAAATATATAACTCCTGCACAGTTAGTAAACAGGATTGTTGAATTCGGTATCGGACTGGTTGCTATAATTTTATTGACTGTTATGATATTTCATATTTTCTGGAAAGGATGTGGCTTTGATCCTGTTATATCAAGTTATGTAAGTATATTGATTTCATTATGTCTGGCTACAGGTTTATTTGTATTTCTATTTCTTGGAGTTTTTATTTATTATAAAATGACTCTTCAGGTTTTTTTTACACTTGGCATACTTACTGTACTGGGGTTTATATTTATAATATGGAAAATTAAGGATTATGCTTAACAAAACATATATTATTTTGAGGAGGTGATTTCTGGTTTTTTAA
>CALARM010000112.1 GCA_937888925.1 uncultured Synergistia bacterium
GTATAGATGAAAAAAGAAATGCCCGTTTTCTTATAACAAATGCCGGTAAAGGTACTCTGAAAGGAACAATTGTTCCTCCTGGTATGAAAGGAGTTTCCCTTTTTCCTCTTGAAATAAATAGCAATAAACAGGTAGTGGAAATTGAAGTGGATGGCTCCCAGGTTCCTCCTTATAAACAGCAGAAGATTAATATTGCCATCAAAACAAACGGAGGAAGTTTTGTTCTTCCTGTCACCTTTTCTGTTGGTTTAACACCCAAACTGGCAGTTAATGTCAGTGCTCTTCAGTTTGTACTTCACAATGATCAGGTTTCTTTTTTAAAAGAAGTAATCCTATTAAATAAAGGTGCTGCCACACTTGAAGGTGTGGCAAGATGTAAAGATCCATGGGTAATACTCAGCAATAAAGAGTTTAAAGGAAATTTTGTGAAACTTTCTGTTCAGATAGATCCTTATAACCTGTTTCCCGGGAGATCTTATTCCAGTAAAATTATTTTAAATACCAATGGAGGAACAAAGGAAATAAATATTCAGGTTTTCTTAAGATTATCCTTTGCACATTTAGAAGATACTCTCGCTCATATAGAACAGGGAAAAGAAAAGGTTCGTTTAAGCCAGATGCTCAGAGATTTACGTGTAGAAGAGCCGGAAATCAGAAAAGACATGATTGTCAGCCTGAATGAACACAGATACAGGGATCTATTTATTCCTCATTTTATGGAGGCTATGGAAAGAGATAGTGATCAGGAAGTCAGGGAAACTGCTGCCGAAGTACTCTATAAGTTGTTAAATAAGGAAGCAATACCTTCTTTTATCGAAGCTTTAAGCGATTCTTCTCCTAAAGTCAGAAAAATCGCCATAGAAGCTTTAGAAAAACTTGGCGGAGAAGATACATTTGAATATGTAGCAAAGCTTGTAACAGATGGAAATGCTGATGTCAGAGCAGCAGCAACCAGGACTGTTGCAAAATTCGGACATAAGAAATTTGTAGATACCATTACTCCTATAGGTAAGGCAGTTAAAGAGATGGATCTGGAAACAGCAACAAGAGGGCTGAAAAGTGTCCAGAATGCAGCTAAAGGTTTCTGGGATAAGTTTTTGAAGAAGAAGATTGATTAAATAGTGAAGAGTGAAGGGTGAAGAGTCTATCTAACATCTTCACCCTTTAAGAATTTTATGGTTTAAATATATAAATAAAACTGTTACCGTAGTCTGTAACATAAAGTTTCCCCGAAGGATCTACTGCTACGTCATAGGGATTATTGAACTGTCCTGCATCACTTCCATATGAGCCTGCTGTAATAACCAGTTTACCTTTAGAATTGTATTTTTGAACACAGTAACCGTCATTTGTTACTGTATAAATATTGCCGTCTTTATCAAGTGAAAGACCTGTAAAATTTATACCTTTCCCCGGGCCCGGACCGTAAGTAGCTATGGTTTTGCCCTTCTGATCCGTTTTTATGATACGTCCGTTATTCGTGTCTGCTATATATATATTTCCTGAAGAATCTACTGTTATTCCCTGGGGGGATTCAAACTGGCCTGTCCCCCCTCCCTGTGTACCCCATTTTATTAAAAAATCACCGGCAGAATTGAATTTCTGTATGCGATGGTTCTGTGTATCTGCTACATAAATATTTCCTGCAGAATCTACTGCCACATCGGCAGGCGCTTTAAGCTGTCCGTCACCGCTTCCCTCTGAGCCTATAAGAGAAATTACACTTCCTTCGGAATTAAATACCTGTATACGATTATTTCCTGTGTCTGCAACATAAATCTGTCCAGACCCATCTACTGTTATACCGGTAGGCCCCCATCCCTGAAATTGACCTGCCGCACTGCCATTACCTCCCCAGGCCAGTAAAAATTCCCCGGCAGATGAGAATTTTACTATACGGGAATTACGCATGTCGGCTACATAGATATTACCGTCTTTATCAATAGCTATACCCTGAGGACTGCTGAGTTGTCCGTTCCCTTCTCCATATCCTCCGAATTTTGTAACAAAACTGTAGCAATAAGCCGGAATAGAAAGAAGGTAAAAGCACATAAACAGAAAAAGGAACATAAGAAATAGTTTTTTCATAATAAAACTCCTTCCAAAGTATTTATAGCTAATTTTAATATGTTATAGCTATCAAATATATTTTCTCCATTTTTATATAAACTCCTTTCTTATTAGATAATACTATACTTTTGTAGATTCATTAAAAACACTTGTAAGTCTTAAATTTAAGGCTAATTTAAACAAGATAAGCTAAAAGCTAATATCTCTTTGAGCCTTACATAATTTTGTTCAATATAATTTTTAAAAAAGTGCAAAACTATAGATAGATTTTATAATCACGAAAGATTGTTCATGGTAATATAGCAAAGGAATTATGGATTTCTTTGAAAGATAAATTTTTTTAGAGTTTTATTGAACTGTTTTCTTGTATATGTTATAATACATTATGAATAGATGTAACTATAATATAAAACGGAGGCGTATTTATATTAAATTTTACCGTAGAAGAGGTTTCAGTCTTATAGAAATATTAATTGCCATATCTCTTTCAGGTATTTTACTTGTAATGCTCTGTG
>CALARM010000113.1 GCA_937888925.1 uncultured Synergistia bacterium
GTCTGGGAGCTATTGTAGCAGGTGAAGAAGCATGTGTGGGAGAAAGGAATTTTCGAACACTTCTGAATGAAGATTTTACTTCTGTAGAAGAATGCCTTAACAGTATATCGGAAAGATATCTCACAATGGACTGTGCCTGTTTCACACCCAACAAAGAAAGACTGGAAAACATTAAAGATATGGTGAAAAAACTGAATATTCAGGGGGTTATTCATTATTCATTACAGTTCTGCACTCCCTATATGATTGAAGCCTATAAAGTTAAAGAAACACTGGACAGTATCGGTGTGCCATGTATGAAAATAGAAACTGATTACAGCATGGAAGATGCAGGACAGCTGAAAACAAGAATTGAAGCTTTTATTGAAATGATTAAATAGTGAGATAAAAAGGGGTTAATTCATGAAATATGCAGGCATAGACATAGGTTCGAGATTTATAAAATATGTAATCACAGAAAACAGTAATATAATAGAATTTTATAAGGAATCTACCGGTCATAATCCCCTGGGTATCTGTAATGACATGATAAAAAAAACAGAACCTGACATGCTCACTGCTACAGGTTACGGTCGTTATTTACTGGAACTTAAAGATATAAAAAGTATTACAGAGATAAAAGCTGTTTCCATAGGCGCAAAAAAGCTATTTCCTTACTGCAGGACAGTAATAGATATTGGAGGACAGGATACAAAGGTAATAGGACTCGATGAGTCAGGAAATGTATCAGATTTCGAAATGAATGACAGATGCGCAGCAGGAACAGGGAAATTCCTTGAAATCATGTCTCAAACACTGGGTTATAAACTTGAAGATTTCGGGAATGAATCCACCTGTGCAATAAAGGAAAAGATAAAAATAAACAGCATGTGCACTGTTTTTGCAGAATCTGAAGTGATAAGTCTTATTGCAAAAGGAACAAAAAGGCATGATATTGCATGGGCACTGCATAATTCCATAATAGACAAAATTATCTCCCTTGTTAACAGGGTTGGATTAAAAGAAGATATTGTCTTTGCAGGAGGATGTGCAAGGAATGCATGCCTGAAGAATATTATTGAAGAAAGATTAAAAAAAAATATATGGATCTATGAAAATCCAGAAATAATTGCAGCCTTCGGTGCTGCTCTTTACGGGCAGAACAACCATTAAAAAGTGAGTAGTGAGAAGTGAATAGTGAGTAAAAAACTCTACTTCTACTCACTGCTCACCACTCACTACTCACTTAAATTCTAATAAGTTATAAAATACACTTGAATTATTTAACTCCCATTTTTTCAGTGTTAAATATGGAAGGATTCATTTTAAGAACCTGTTCGGGGATAACCGGTTTAAATTCCATATGGGCCAGAATATCTTTTTCTATGTCAATGCCGGGAGCGACTTCCACAAGGTGAAGTCCGTCATCTTCAAGTTTAAAGATACATCTTTCTGTTATATAGGTAACAGGAGTTCCCTTCTGGCATGCATATTCTGCGCTGAAGGTTATCTGCTGAACTTTGTTTACGAATTTTTTGACTTTACCTTCCTGTAATATATTGAGCTGTCCGTCTTTAGCTTCCACCTTCAAACCGTCTGCGGTAAAGGTGGTACAGTATACGACCCTTTTGGCATTCTGAGTAATATTAACGAATCCTCCGCAGCCGGCGAGTTTCGGGCCGAATCTGCTTACATTTACATTGCCTTTAGGGTCAATCTCCGCTGCTCCCAGGAATGCAATATCGAGGCCTCCTCCGTCATAGAAATCAAACTGATAGGGCTGATCCAGAACACACAGAGGACTGTAGGAAGCTCCGAAACTGAGTCCTGACGCAGGAAGTCCTCCTATGGGGCCTGATTCTACGGTAAGAACCATTCTATCTCTTACTCCCTCTTCTTTTGCCACATTGGCAATACCTTCAGGCATACCGATACCCAGATTTACCACACACTGTCCGAGAGGAAGTAATTCGAATAATCCTCTTCTTGCAATAAGTTTTCTTATACTCATATCCATGGGGCTAAAGAGGGAATCCTCGGGGTATGCCACCTGTCCCGAATAATAAGGGCAATACTGTTCTCCGAAGGTCTGCATATGAAGTTCAGGATTTTTTATCATGTCTACAACTACTATGTAATCTACGAATATGCCGGGGATTTCCACAAAAAGATGATTTATGCCGCTGTGTCTGGCAAGTCTCATGACCTGGCATATGACAATACCACCTTTCTTTTTTGTAGCCATTGCCTGGGCAAGTCCGTCAAGTGTGGCCACTTCCTGTTCCATACTGATATTTCCGAATTCATCTGCAGTGGTGCCTCTTATAAGTGCCACATCTATATCAAAGTGTTTGTATTTCAGATATTCCTGTCCGTCAAGATCTATAAGAGTTACAATATCTTCTTTTGTGGCAGAGTTGACTTTCCCTCCTTCGACACGGGGATCGACAAAGGTTTTCAGTCCTACATGGGTAATGGTGCATGGCTTGCCTGCAGCAATATCGCGGAACATATGAGATATTACGCCCTGTGGCAGATTATATGCTTCAAGTTCTCCGGCAGTGGCGAGTTTTCCGAGTTTAGGTGCAAGTCCCCAGTGACCTCCTATGGCACGTTTTACCATACCGGTGTTTCCGAAATGATTTAACCCTCTTGTTTTACTGTCACCCTGGCCTGCCACAAACATAAGTTTTAAATCTTTCGGGTGACCTTCACCGAGGAAACGTTCTTCAAGGGCAGACGTAAGTGCTTCAGGATGACCGCTTCCCACAAAACCTCCCACAACAATAGAGTCTCCGTCTTTGATGAGCTTTACAGCATC
>CALARM010000114.1 GCA_937888925.1 uncultured Synergistia bacterium
ACTCCTATGGCACTCAGTATGCTCCGGGAAGCACCGTAAAGAATTTCTCCTGCTATAACATCTTCTATATTTACCGGCGTGGCAATAATTGCATCAAAGGTTTTTTGGTATTCCATCCTGACATAGGAACCATAGGTACATTCAAAACTGGATGTAAACATAACAGTAACTGCTATAAAGGCCGGTGCTATAAATTGAAGATAGGACATGCCGTTTATATCTGTCACATAGGCACCGAGTCCGAAACCCATGGCAATAAGATTAAATAACGGTTCTATAAGAGGGGGCCAGAATTCTGTTTTCCACAGCATGAGGAAAACATCGAAATTCCTCTGCCACACCCTCAGAGTTCTGTATGAAACCCTGTTTACCGGTAATGTTTTTAATATGTTAAAAACTTTCATTGTTGAAGATAGTCCTCCAGTCAAGCGTTACGCGTCACGAAGCCTCATTTAATGTATGCCCTGCAAGTTTTAAAAATACATCTTCCATTGTGGCACTTCTCTGTAAAACCCTGTCCACACCTTTAAGGAAAATACTCTGTCTCACATTATTCGCATCATTACAGTATATATAGAGAGTATCTCCAATATCTTCTATGTGAAGATTTTCAGGTAATTTTTTTAATATATCTTCTTTTATCTCTTCATTCATATGAAGTTCAATAACTTCCGGTTTTACATAAGTATCTATCAGTTTCTGAGGTGAACCAAGTGCAAGGATTTTCCCTTTATCCATTACTACCAGTCTGTCACATAACTGTGTGGCTTCATCCATGTAATGAGTTGTAAGGATCATTGTTGTACCCTGTCTGCGGAGGTGTCTGAGTTTCTGCCACACAAGATGTCTTGCCTGAGGATCAAGTCCTGTTGTGGGTTCATCCAGAATAAGAAGTTCCGGTCTGTTTATGAGAGCTCTTGCAATGACCAGACGTCTTTTCATACCACCTGATAATTCCCTTATACGGCTATAGCGCCTGTCCCATAACTGAAATAATTCCAGATTTTCCCGGGAAGTCTCCATGGCAGTTTTTCCTGGAATATCAAAATATCTTGCATAAACCAGCAGGTTTTTCAATACATTTAAATCAGGGTCCAGGTTGTCTTCCTGTGGTACCACTCCGAGCCTTCCTTTGATTTCCCTGATGTTAAACCTTACATCCAGGCCGAGAACAGTAAGCTCTCCATCTGTTACAGGAGAAAAACCATAGATCATTTTCATTGTAGAAGTTTTCCCGGCACCGTTAGGGCCGAGAAAACCGAAGCATTCCCCCGGCAGAACTTCAAAGTCTATGGAGTCCACTGCAGTAAAATCGTTATATTTTTTTGTGAGTTTTTTCCCTGTTACTACCGTTTTTTCTGATGTCATAGAGCTTGAAAGTCAGATTTTTCTGTTTCTATAATTCTTGTGCCATGTTCTTTACCTATCGGGATTTGTTCTGCGTTTGTTGTATATATTTCTGTGAATCCGCATTTTCTGCATATATATGCCACAATCACTCCGACCGGTTCTAAAGTCGCTGTACTGAACCATCCGTGTTCTGTCCAGACAAGAGCAGCTCCCAGTGGTTTTTTACAGAAACCGTATTCTCCGTACCTTTCCTGAAGAATACTTTCTACTATAACATTATGACCGCATTTCTGGCATGGATTTTCCGGTCTTAAATTTTCCGGTATCTTTATTTCTGACATTCTAAAATCCTTTCTTTTTTCTGGCTATTTTACCATGAAAAGTGAAAAGTGAAAAGTGAATAGTGAAAAGAACAGGACATTACTCACTATTCACTACTCACGTTTCACTCCTTATTTGTGAAGTTAATTACTAAATTTATGACAAATTGTAAAAATATATAACACTTTGTAAATTCGCTGTTATTTTGGAAAATTTTTGCTTATAATAGATAAAGTATAGAATAGAGAGGTGTTTTTATGATAAAGGCTTTACTTATTGATGATGACATAGAATTACTTGGACTTCTTGAAATTTATTTTTCCCGGAATGGCGTTGAAGTTTACAGGGCTACTTCAGGAGAATCAGGGCTTTCTATGCTGGAGAAAGAGAAGTTTGATGTAGCAATACTGGATGTAATGATGCCAAATATGAATGGTTTTGAGGTGTTGAAAAAGATAAATGCCAGTTACAGTTATCTGCCTGTTATTATGCTTACTGCAAAAAATGATGAAATAGATAGAATACTCGGACTTGAAATAGGAGCAGATGATTATATAATAAAACCTTTTAATTCCAGGGAATTACTTGCAAGGGTAAGGGCTGTTCTGAGAAGAAAGGAACGGTTTGCCGGGGGAACAGAAGAAAAAGAAAAAAGAGTCAGGCAAAATTTAGGTACCGGTTCAATACAAATTGATCTGGAAAAGAGGAAAACCTTTATAAGTGGAAATCCGGTGGAATTATCATCCCTCGAATTTGATCTTCTTAAAATTTTCGTTCAGCATAAAGGTATAGTGCTGTCAAGAGAACGTATAATGGAACTTGCAAGAGGTCATACAACAGGTTTTGACAGGACCCTTGATGTAAACATAAGCCGTCTTCGTCAGAAAATAGAAAAAGATTCTAAAAATCCTGAGTTTATAAAAAC
>CALARM010000115.1 GCA_937888925.1 uncultured Synergistia bacterium
TAAAAATATAGGAATAATTCAGAACTCGGCAGGATTACTTTATTATGAACAAAAATTGTATGATCTGGCATTAAGACATCTGGAAAAAGCCCTTGAACTGGAGCCGGACAACCTGTGGCTTTATAACGAAATAGCTTTAGTGGAAAAGGCAGAAGGAAGAATGGAACGGGCAGTAAGCTATTTTGAAAAACCTCTCATGAGTGAAGACATGAAAATTAAAGGTTTTGCCTGTTATAATCTGTGTCTGATTTATTATGAACTGGATGCAATGGAAAAAGCAAGAGAATATAATGAAAAATTTCTGGAAATAGAGCCGGAGAATATATGTGGAAATTACCAGCAGGGACTCATACTGACCGATCTTAAAGATATGGAAGGAGCAATAAAATATTTTGATCTGGCACTTTCATGTAAAGCAGACGAAGAATTTCACAGTTCAAATGCTCCTTTTGAATATTTTATAAAATCCGTCTTTAAAGTGCCTGGAAGAGAAGAAATTTTATATCACGCAGCTATTACATGTATGAATAAAGGTAAAAAATCAAAAGCATCACGATATTTCAATGAATATATCAGTATTGCCCCCGCAGGGCCGGAAGCAGACGAAGTAAGGAAATATATTAAAAAACTCGGAATCCATCATAAAATTCTTTAGAGAAAAGGATTTTTTTATACTCCTATAGAATTAATAAATACAATTTATTGCAATTTATTACAATTTATTGCAATTTGTTAATTTTACAAAAAGGAGGAAGTTAATTGAAAAAGTATTTATTCTCAGTCTTACTCTTACTTGTTATCTCTTCGATTTTATTCACTGGATGCGGAGCCCTTGTAGCACTTGTTTCTTCAATCTTTGGCTCTCAGGGAGGGTTTATATTTATTCCTTTCTTAGGAGATGAAAAAATAGAAAGCTCCGGGACAGGAAAAACCCCCGGTATGATAATGTTATACACAAATAACCCTCCGACAAATTATAAAGCTCTGTCCGGTGCCACTGTAACCATAGCTGGAATATCGGTCACAACAAATTCCGACGGTAGCTTCACAATAAGCGGTATTCCCGTAGGAATTAACAAATTGACTGTAGAACACCAGTCTTATGTTTCCATTACCCAGGATGTGCCTGTAGCAGATCCGAATGAATACAATGGTTTTACTAATTTCAATATTACACCTTCAAATCTTTTATTGCCCATTGGTATAGGAGGAACATTTCAATTTTCCTCCTATGCAACAGGTTCAAATAATACTATAGTCAGACCTGCCACGACCTGGTCAGTCACAGGTGATATAGGGACAATAGGAACAAATACAGGCATATTTACCGCTACAAAAGCAGGTACAGGTTATGTCCATGCAGTAAGCGGAAACAGTTCTGCTCAAATTCCTGTAACAGTAGTACCAGGAACAGGTACCATTTACGGACATGTAACTTACAATGACCGGGGAGATCCGAATGCAACTGTTCGTGTAGAAGGTTTCGGCGCATATGTTAAGACAGACCCCAACGGTTACTATAACCTGCCGGGAGTTCCTGCAACAAATATAAAAGTAACAGGTGAAAGTCAGAACGGAGTAACAATACTGACCGGTTATACCAATGTAAATCTTGGCACAGGTGAAACGAAAGAAGCCAACATAGTACTCGTAGGTTCAGGTACTCCCACACCTTCCGGGGGAACTCCAACAACATTTCCAACCCAGGGAAGTCAGGTACCAACATGTACAGCAACAACAGGGCCAATAACTCCTGTAATAAATTCCGTCAGTCCCAAACCCGGCACGGCAGGAACCAGTGCTACTATTAATGTATCAAATGTAGATCCCAACGCGACAACTGCCAATACTACAGTCACAATCGGAGGAACCAGTGCTACTATAGTATCTATTACACCGGTTAGTCGCAATTCTAATATAGAAGCAGCCGCTACAATCAGTGTAAACATAGTTGTTACAATACCAAATGTATCAGGTGAATCACCTGTTATTGTTACGATAAAAGGAGCGGAAAGTTCGGCCTATGCATATTATGTAAACGCAGCTAACGTGCCTGTTATTACAAATATAATTTATGAATCAACAGAAATTCATATCGTAGGTCAGAATTTCGGTCCATTTTCACCATTGCCGACTGTAACATACAATGGTGTCAGTACAACAGTACATTCATGTTTAAACGGCACAGACATATGGACAGATTATCCTGCCGCAGTTGGTTCTGCTCAGGTAGTTGTAACAACAACAGGAGGCCTGTACAGTGCTCCTTATAGTACTGTAATACCTTAAAATAATTTTAAATAAAGCCCTCTCCGTAAGGAAGGGCTTTATTTATTTTAACAGTAATAAAGGAAAAGACACTCATAGTAAGAATTAAGAATATTTAGTAAATATAACCTGTATGGTACAAAAAATTCTAACCGAAAATTCTTATGAAAGATTGCGGATTGTTCTGGAAAAAAGATATTTTAGATATATGGAACGCCCTTTCAGAGGGAGGGTATAAATCTTATTTTTACAGTTCTACAGCAAGAAATCTCAGGCTTAACATACCTGAAACGTTCTATTATATTCTTACAACGGCAAATCTCGTAGAGCTGAGCCGTTTATTCGAATCCATAGAATTTCCCGGCAAACCCGATTATGATGGAGAGATACATTGTGAAGAATGTTCTATAAGATTTAAAATACTTAATGTACCTTATCATGGAGTGGATTTTGACATACTCAGACATGAGAGTTTAAAAGAAATTTTCACGTTGAACACACTATTTTTTGATATAGAAAAAGAAATTTTTCTCGATCCTCTGGACTCTTATCACGATTTCCGGGAAAAAAAAATCAAATTAACCCCTCATTTCGAAGAAATCTACACGGATAAACCTTATAAAATATTTGACATTCTTTATCTTATATCAGAATATGATTTTATTCTGGAAGAACATGTGACATGTAAAATAGAGAAAATACCTTTTAAATTCAGGAATGAATATAGAGATGAAATTATTACAGGATTTAATAATGTTATTGTGACAAAAAAACCATATATTTCAGTGAGAATCATGGATAAATTAAATATCCTGCAGGAAATATTTCCCCTTCTGTCAGATACAAAATCAGTTCCTCAGCATAAAGATTTTCACCCGGAAGGCAATGTATACGAACATACGATTGAATGTTTTAAATATATCAGAAAACCGTCACTACCTCTGGCTCTGTCATTACTGCTCCATGATACGGGGAAACCGGAAACATTAACGAGAGATGGGAAGAACCTGAGATTCCCGGGGCATTCCAGGGCAGGTGCCTCAATTGCCAGAAAGATATTGAGAAAATTTGGTTACACCCAGGATATTATCAGTAAAGTCGCTTTTCTTATTGAATACCATTTACTTGCCCATGAATTCAGACATATGAATGATCGTCAGAAAATAGAGATTATTAATAATAACATGTTCACAGATCTTCTGAAATTATATAAAGCAGATGTTTCAAGCTGCTACGGAGATCTTATTGACTATAAAAAAATTGTCTCCCTTTATAAAAAATATAAAAAGTGAACGGTGAATAGAAATATTCTATTCACTATTCACTATTCATTCTTCAAGAGCTTTTGAAACTACTGTAAGATAACAGTGTTCCCCTTTGGATCTGCCGGAAGCTATGTATTCCCTTATAAGGAGTCCGAAGGAATGGAGTCTTCTGAGGTTACGGTAAACTAAATTCTTCGGGAGATTGAGTTTTCTGGCAATCTTATCGGGAGTCAGAAATTTATTACCTTCTTTTTCTTCTTTTCTTACAAGATTAAAAACCTGCACCAATGTAGGATTGGAATAAAAAATCTGTCCGAGAACCTTATATTCCAGTTCAGGCTCGGATATAGCATTGCCGACAAGTAAAATCGGAATACCAAGATTATCTATTACGGAATTAATGGTATTTAACATATCTTTCCTGTAATATATATCATACGGTAAATCATAAATAACCATAAATTTATTATGATATTTTCCGCCGGCAGCCATTTCATAAGTCAGTCTTCTTATAACATTCTGAAGGCATGAATAGGTAATAATATCAACATCTACAAGTCTTAATCGCAAAACCTGGTTGGTATCAAGATGATCAAGGGCATGAAATATATAATTTACCAGGTTTTCAGCATCATCTTCTCCAATAGCTATTCTTAAACTTTTTGGAGGAAAATAAACATTAATTGGTTTCATAAAAAGTTCCTTTCAGTGATAAAATAAACGTTCTAAGCTTTTTTTCTTGTACCGGAAAAACCAACCTGAAAATTCTGAACCTGCAACTGTTTTTCTATATGATCTGAAAAATAGTGAAGAAAAACCAGTTTTTTAGTTCCGTCATAAACAAACTTCAATCCGCTGTGTATATCGTCTTCATTTTGAGAGGAAAGAAATTTTTTAATGGAAGAAATCCCTTTATGCCATAAATTAAAAGCTTCGTTTATTAACTGATTTCCTCTATGAACTTCAAGGGTAATTTCATTACTGGTAACCTGCAGTAACTGATATTTCTCCATAGAATCAGTTATTAACTGGCCTGTTTCTTCCAGAATTTTTATAAAATCTTCCTTTCTGACCTCCTTTCTTAAAAAACCCAGGCATATCTGTTCAAGTTTCACATACACAGGGGTTCTACAGGCAGCTTCAGGGATGTTATTCAATATCTCTTCTATGGAAGTTACCGAAAGGGATTTTGCTTCTTCGCATGGTTCTATATTCTTTGTCATATTATATATTTCCAGATTAATGTCCTGAAGTTCCCCTGCAAGTTCTTTTACCTCCGGATCTTCCTCGCCCTGCCTGCAAATACCATCAAGAGGCTCATATATTCTTTTTCTATTCTTATCTTTCTCTATGTCACGACAGGTAAGTTTCAATTCCTGAACAAGAGTCATAGCCAGATTGACAAGTTCATTTAATTTTTCAACGGCTTTTTCATCATCCAGTAGATTCAATCTATTTAATAAATAATTGAGTTCTTCCTGAGCTTCGTCCTGTTTTTTTAACCATAACTTAAAGTCAATTTTATAAGCTTTCAAATCCTTATATCCTGTTAAGAGACTGTAAAGGGGGGAAGCCAGAGGAATATCTTCAGAATATTTTTTCCTCACTTCCTGTTTCCCGTAATGACTGTGATAGGCCCTGTCATAAGGTAATCTGCTTTTAAAGTTATGAGAGGTTTTAAAATCTGTTTCTCCTGTCATAAGAAGAGGAGAAATACCTGAAACAGGTTTCCTTTTAGATTCTATAGAAGGCAATTCAGATTTTACAGGAGAAAATTCTTTTAAAAAAAATGAATCTTTTTGCAATAAAGACTTATCTTCAGACAGTTCCCCTGTATTTCTGTGAATTATTTTCTTTGTTCTTTCATGCTTTAGCTGCATCTCAGGAAGGTCAAATTCGGAAAGTTCCCTTGTTTTCTTTTCCGAAGAATGTATCATAATCATAGATTTATTTACGACCTGCATCATATCCCTCATTTTATCGACCTTATTATCCTCAGAATATGAGACAAATGTTTCTTTTCTGCCAGGAAGCAGGCCGTCTATATTAAATTTATTTTCCTCTGTAAGATCAATGCAGAACGGGTCTGATACAGGGCTGTATTTGTCAGGAATCTCTGCTGTACTATATTTCGAAAGTCCATGTTCCAGAATATTATCAAGTCCCTTATCAGACTTATCTTCCTGATTTTTTGAAGTTATTACCGATGAAGAGAAAAGAAATCTATCCGGTTCTGTATAAGAGGTTTCTACTGCCGGAACTTCAGGCTTTAATAAACTGTTAAGCTGATTTTTCAATCTGGCCAGTTTATTATCAGAAGCAAGTTTCATTTCTTTTATTTCATTCTGTAA
>CALARM010000116.1 GCA_937888925.1 uncultured Synergistia bacterium
ACAAAAGCTTCCATTACAGGTATAGTCGAAATAGTTACCCTTATATAATTGGGAAATCTAAAATCTGTCATACTTCTTATCATTATACCATTATACATAAGTTTTTTATATGCCAGTGTATCACTCATGGGCAGGCGGATCATCATAAAATTCCCTTCACCCTTAGTATGTAACAGATTCATTCTGTCCATTTCGTAACCAAGAAATTCTTTCCCTTCTCTTACCATTTTTCTGGTTTTTTCTATATGTTCTTTATTATTGTCAAGAGCTGCCACTGCCGCAATCTGTCCAATAGTATTGACTGAATAGGTAATATATGTTTTCCTTATAATATCAACAGTGTCCATATCTCCTGCCAGGTAGCCGATACGAAGACCTGCAAGACCGTACATCTTGGAGAAAGTCCTTATAACTACCAGATTGGGATAGTCCTTTATTAAATTAATCCCATTCGGATAATCTCCTTTTTCTACGAATTCACAGTATGCTTCATCTAAGATTACTATCTGGTTTTCATTTATAGTATTTAAAAAATTACGAAGAGTTTCCGTTGTCCAGTAAGTGCCTGTAGGATTATTGGGATTACAGATGGCAATAACTTTACTTTTTTCATCAATAGCTTTTAATATAGCTCTGTCATCAAAAGTGAAATCCTTTAGAGGTATAAGCTTTACTTCTATACCGGAAAATTTTGCAACCCATTCGTACACAGCAAAGGTTTTATCTGCTGTAATGATATTATCACCGGCAGCACAGAAGGCTTTGATAATAGAAGTAATTATTTCATTTGCTCCGTTACCTGTCATTATTTGATTCCTGTGGAGATCATATTTTTCTGCTAATTTTTCTCTTAAATAAAAACCGTCTCCGCTGGGATAGATGGAAGATTTAAATGGAGAAAATGCGGTAATAGCTTCACATGCAGAAGGTGGAGGGCCAAGATAATTTTCATTGTTATTAAGGCGAATAAGTCTGTTTATACCATATAATTTTTTCAGTTCTTCATCAGGTTTACTCGGTATATAGGGTTCAAAATTATGTAAATATGAGGGAACAAGCCTGTCAATTGATTTCATATTGAAAAATCACCAGATCTGATTTGCCGCCATAGGGAAAGAGTAACCTGGGGCTGAAGTTATGTTTTACTAAATCAGTTATAAATTCTACCTGCCATGATGAGGCAAGATCAATAAAACAGAAAATATTAATTAGATTTTCTTTCACAAAGGTTTCTATATGTTTGATAAGGTTTTCTTCCATATCTCTTCCCGGCCATACAGGATAAAGTCGAACCTCATTGTTCTCCCTGTCTATCTCTGAAGAAAAAACTGAATATTCCGGTTTACTTTCACCTGTATTACTGATTTTATCCATATATCGTGCCAGAAAAAGTTTTTTATATTCTTCTTTAATAAATGTTTCTATTAAAGGATTTATCCATATATGACCTCCTGGATCTTCTTTGATTTCTCTGTAAAATGCAGGAACTATTACGGGATTTTGTGATTCCCTGTATAAAGTAATACTTCTCAGAGATTCAAAGTAATTTACCGGTAAATGAGCAGATAGATAGATTGTAAAAATTCCTGTAATTTCACTTCTTGCAAGGCTATTGATGCATATGTCCATCAGTCTTTCACATATGCTTGAAGGCTCCGGAATATTAAATATATAGGGGCCAAAGGTCTGGGCTATTTTTTGGCTCTTTGAAGTCCACAGTATACCTCCTGCCACTCTGTCACATTTATCCAGAACTACATATATATGGTATATTCCTTCTGACATCATGTCTGTTATTTTTCCGGGATAGTAAAAATTTTTAGGATAAAGGTAATCCGGATAGTGCTTTATAATTTTATATAGTAATTTTTTAACCTGTTCAGGTGATGCCTCTTTGATTATAAAATCTTCTGCCAGTTCTTCATGGTCATCTATGATTATTTCTTTTATATGGGGATATTTCCTGTCTTTATATAAAGTGAGAATCATGTTTCCATGATGATCATTTATGATTTGAAATCTGTCTACAGAACGGGAAGCAATAAATATTCCCAGTTCTTCTATATCGTCTTTATTGTCAGGAGAAATTGTGGAGGTTATATTGAACATTTTCAGGTTTAATTCATTTACAGGAAAAATAAATTCAAGTTTTACGGAATATGTTATGTCTGTACATCTTATGTTTATAATATCTTCAGATTTACTGTGTTGACATAAATATGTAAAGACTTCGTCTGTGGCAAGAACAAGCTGAAATTTCTCTTTTTCACCAAGGTGAAATATTTCTGCAGATTTTTCTGCAAAAGAAATAATGACAGGTAAAAAGTTTTGATTTACAGGCAGATTTAAATTGACAGACCGATCGTTATTTGCAGTTTTTTCTGTTATCATAATGATTTATTATATCAAAAAAAGTCATAAAAAGAAACAGACACTCAAGTGTCTGTTTCTTTTTAGATAAAAAATTACTTCTTATTACCCTGTCCCATTTCTTTCATAGCTTTCTCTTTGCCTTCCACAGCACTCGGATTGTTTGGTTCTATAGTCAGAACTTTATCATATACTGCCACCGCTTCCTGATATTTCTTAAGGTTTACGAGTCCCATAGCTTTGCTCAGCAGAATCATTACATTATCAGGAATTTTTTCTAACATTTTATCGAAACATTGGACAGACTCTTCGTATTTACCTGCCTGATATAAAGCGTTCCCTTTATTTGCCATTGAGTTTAAATCGTCCGGATCCAGTTCCAGTACTTTATCAGAACATTTAACAGATTCATCATATTTTTTTAGAGCAAGTAATGTAAGACTTTTATATTTCCAGGCATTTATATATTTTGGATCAACTTCTATTGCTTTATCATAATATTTAATGGCTTCATCAGATTTACCTTCTATGGATAGATTTTTGCCTCTGTTACACCATGCTCTCGTATAATTTTTATCAATTTCTACTGCTTTATCAAAACATTTGTTGGATTCATCATATTTTTTGTCAAAGGCTAACATGATACCTTTACAGTTCAGAGCTTCTATATTTTTAGGGTTACTTTTTAACACCTTATCACTGCATTCCTGGACTTCTCCGAATTTACCTAATTGATAGAGAAGGCTATAGTCATTTTCCAGAACATTATCAAAACATTTTATAGCTTCCTCATATTTGCCCTGTTGATAAAGAACATCACCTTTCCCCACCCAGTTAATCATTTCTTTCGGGTCAATCTCTATTGCTTTCTCAAAGCATTTAATAGCTTCGTCAGCTTTGTTTGATGATATAAGAGCAATACCTT
>CALARM010000117.1 GCA_937888925.1 uncultured Synergistia bacterium
TCAGAACCTATGTTGCCAAGTGCTTCGGAAACGGCATTTTTCATTCTTGTTTTACCTTTATACAACATTTTTATGAGTATATTCAGGGAATCTTTTTCTTTTAAATGACCCATAGTCTTTATAATAGAAAATTTTACTTTTTTAAGTGTTTCAACGTTTATATGAGGAGGAAATTGTTCACGTTCCAGAAATGTCAGGAGTTTTCTTATATCCTCACTATTTCGTGTCTCTTCTATTTCTTTTATAACTTTAAAAACTTCCTGTATATTGTCTTCTGTAAGGTTATTCAGTAAAATATTTATATCTTCCATAAAATGTTCAGTATTACAATCTCCGTAAATCTGCTGAAAGAGAAAAGGCTGCAGATAATATTCTTTCTCAGGATAGAAAAATTTTATATATATTCGTAATTTTCATTCCAACTTCCTGCTTTATAAATAAATATAAAATTCAAATAAGAATATCGACTTTATGGAGGGATAGTGTTAAAATTGTAAATACGTGAAGGGTGAGCAGGGGTGCCTTCCGGTGAAAACACCCGCCACGTGTTACGCGTCACGATTATACTATCACGCATCACAGGAAAGAGAGGTTATTATGAAAGCATACGAAAATCTTATAAAATATATGATAGATAACCAGGAAAAAACATTGAACCTGTACGATGATATAAAAGAAGAACTCAAAATAAGAAAATGTGTATTTGAAGGAGAACCATTCAAACTTGCTCTTGTTCCTTTAATCCTGAAAAAGAAAGATACACTTCTTCTTACACATGTATCGGAGATTTTCTACAGAATTATAAATAAAATAATCAAGGCTTCTGCTTATGATAAAAATATGGAACAATATTTTTCCTATAAAGATATACCGGAAGAATGGCTTTCTGTTGATAAAGGTTATAAAGAGCATGCAGTAATAACACGATTGGATGCTCTCTATGACGGGAAAAACCTGAAATTTCTCGAATTTAACACAGACAACCCCGGCGGGAAAGGATGGAATGATATATTTGAAGAGATAATTCTCAGCCATGGTGCCTACAGAGAATTATTCCCTTCCGGCATAAACCTCCATAAAAAGTCTGTCGTAGACGGTCTCTTTAAAGCAGTAATGAAAAGTTCTTCAGATTTCTGGGGGCCTGAAGAAAAAACGTCTGTTGCTATTATTGACTACAGAGAATCCCAGTTTCTTGGAGACGGAGAGATAGTAAAAGATTATTTTCTGTCACAGAATGTACATGCCGAACTGGTCGATCCGAGAGATTTTTATTACATAAATAATCGGCTTAAATATAAAGGAACAGTTTATAATACTGTTATAAGATGTGTAAAATCACAGGAATTTCTGGAACATCCGAAAGAACTGGAAGGTTTTATAAAAGCATATATGAACGGTCATGTGTGTATGGTAAACTCTTTTAAATCACTTCTTGGAAGTGAAAAATCTATACTGGCCATGTTATGTAAGATGAGTTTCCACCATTATTTTACGGAAAAAGAAAAAGAAGTTATACACAATTACATCCCCTGGACAATTACACTCGGTGATAAAGAAGTTTACTCCAGAGAAGGTAAAAAAATGGAAACAAAAAACTTTCTTATTAAAAACCAGGAAAATTTTGTAATAAAACCTTCATGGGGTTATGGAGGAAAAGGAGTTATACTGGGGAAACATATGTCATCAGATGATTGGAAGGAAGCTGTTTATAAATACGGAGTAGATTCTTCCTGGATAGCACAGGAATATGTGGATATCCCGAAAATTGAAATTCCTGTTATAAATAACGGCCATGTGGAAACAGGTTTCAAATATTTCAATCTGAGTCCCTATGTATTCGGTGGAACATATGTGGGCTGTCTTGGAAGAATCTCAGATTCACCGATTATAAATGTCTCTGCCGGTGGAGGGATAATACCTGTAATGAAAGAGGAAGAAAATTGAGTAAAAATAAAAATAAAACAGACAGAGAGCAAAAAGCCGGAGATAAATATTATAAATCTATATTCATAGGAATAACTCTGGCAGGTTTAATAATTCGTATTCTTCTTCTTGGTCTGCCTTCCAGATGTTTTTACCCTTATGATCATCTGACAAATTACGGATGGTGGCGTCATTCCATAGAATATGGCCTTATGGAAGATTATGGATATAATAGGAATGATTATCATTTTATTTACGGTAAAGCTCAAACAATAGAGATTAAACAGGCCTGCTATGGACCTGATGGAAGACTCTATAAACCCGGTGATATTGTGACATTACCTCCAGGAGAATATAATGCAAGACCAATACACTATCCTCCTCTTGCTGCCTACCTTATACATATGATGGGTTATATCCATCTTCTGTCTGACAGTACAATGGAACCACTTACCTTTACTGCATGGTTTATTATGGAATTCCCGGTGTATATTTCAGATTTTCTTATAGCCCTGGGCTGTATGCTTACTG
>CALARM010000118.1 GCA_937888925.1 uncultured Synergistia bacterium
AAGGTGTTAAGAGTGACTAACCCCAGCTTAAGTATTAAATAAGGCAGAAGTTTAAACGACCCTTATTCAAGGATAATCTGATAAAATCTCTTCACACTTCACTATTCACGACTTTATATATTCCCGTAAATAATCTTCTGCTTTTTTCAATTGAATATCTTCTTTTTCACCGATTTTGCTGGAATCCATTTCCACTTTAATATCAGGCTCCAGACCTTTTTTATCTATATTCTTTCTATCAGGTGTCATATAATAAGCAGTAGTAATCTTTATAGCTCCACCGCCTCTGTCCAGTTCATAGATGGTCTGAACTTTACCTTTTCCAAAGGTTTTTACACCGATAATGACAGCTCTCTTAGAATCCTGAAGTGCTCCTGCAGTTATCTCAGAGGCACTGGCACTGGATTCATTCACAAGAACTGCCAGAGGTACAGATTTATGTACCGATCCATATGTATTGTAGGCATTTTCCTCTTTCCTGCTCTTTATATAAACAACTACGGAATTGGGGGGCATAAATTTGCTGCAAACATCGAGGGCTGCAACGACATAGCCTCCTCCGTTATTTCTCAAATCCAGGATATATCCTTTTGCGCCGGACTTTTCCAGTTCTTTAAGTGTTTCTTCCAGTTCTTTGTTAGTCTCTTCCCCGAAAACACTTAATTTTATATAACCTATTTTATCCTCTGTCATAGAACTTTCCACACTGCTCACATGAATTTTATCCCTTACAATCTCAACATCCAGAAGTGCATCCAGGTCTTTCCTTTTTATAAAGAGATGTACAACAGAGCCCCTGGGACCTCTGAGCAGATCTATAACTTCATCAATAGAAAGTCCCTTTGTGGATATACTGTCAATTTTAACGACTATATCACCTTTTTTAATACCTGCTCTTTCAGCAGGAGTATTCTTCATAGGTTCAACTACTGTAAGTTGATTTTCATTATTTTTATCAACTTCAATAAGAACTCCTATGCCATAAAAGTTTCCGCCCTTGAGGGAAGAATTAAACCTTTCATATTCATCTTCATCAAAATAAACTGTATAAGGGTCATTCAAACTGTCAATAAGTCCGTTTATAGCTGACCTTACAATATTGTCTCTCCCCACTTTTTCTCCGTAAATTTCCAGAATCTGAGAGAGATTTTTACGATAAACACATATCTGAACATCAACATTATCATCGTAAGGCAATTCCAGGAGTTTAGATGCTTCGGCAGGAAGGATCTTCTTAAGTTCTTTCATGGAACCGGTCATCATAGATTTCACATCTATATCCGATACAAATTCTTTCTTTACCAGATAAAAGATCTCATCTATAGAAGAAAGGGATAATTTCGGACTCTTTTTCTGTTCCTTCTGTTCCTGTGATGATGACACATCAAATTTTACCACTGAAAAGAGGAATAAAAAAGTAATAGCCAATATAAAGAAATTTCTTTTTACAAGCACTTCACAAAACTCCTCCCATAAAACTGGTCGGTTGTTATATTATAATTCATTTTTTAAGAAGGTTCAAGTACTATAATCAGGCATAACACGTCACGCATGACGCCTGACGGGAGAAGGCATTTACCTGTTTTTCCCTGAAATTTTCCCGGGCGACAGATTCCTGAAATGCGATGAAATAACAACTATTACAGGAATAGTCAGTTCTTTTTTTTTCATTATAAAAGAAAGTTTTTTATTTATTTCATCCCAGTTATATCTGGAAGATATGTGATATAAGACCAGGCTCTTTACCTGTGCGTCCTGGGCCACATTAATCGCTTCCTCAAGGGTTGAATGAATATCATATTTTCTCTCTTCATTATCAATAAAGCTTGCCTCATGCATAAGAACTTCTGCGCCCCTTACATCATCAGGACATACTGGCATAGAATCTCCTACATAACTTAAAATAATATATTCATAATTCTCAGTAATAAAAGACTTTCCGGCATGATTTAAAATCATTTTAATCTGCTCATCTGACATATTACGTTTTTTCAATTCTTCAGTTAAATCTTCTCTCCTGAATTCTTTATTTAAGAGACACCTCAGGTGTTCCGTATTAACCTTCTTTTCTTCTAATTCTTCTAACAGTGGTTCTGTTATTTCTCCGTAGTCTTTAACAAGTCTAACGATTTCTGACTGAGGACATTCCAGAAATTTCTTTTTTAATCTTGATCTTTTCTCCAGAAGATTATAGCCAAGTGTAAGATGTCCCCTGGCATGATCTGTCGGGAAGCATCTTATAAATCTATTTTTAGCTTCAGAATCAAGATGTACTTCATCGTTTTTATCGAGAGGATGCCATGTAAGGTCATAAGTAAGATTATAGCAGCATTTTCTTATATAATCCTTTTGAAGCTCAATAAAATTATCATTTTTCGGATAATATACTGCCAGAGGTTTTGTCTTATCACCCATGGCAGAATTTCTTGTAAGAACAATACCTGCGAGACCTCCTATATGATCATAGTGGCCATGGCTCAAAAAGACATTTTTTATGCCAAAAATCTTATTACCCAGCGTAGTGCTTACGCCTTCCCCTGCATCAAAAAGAAATCTCTCAGCTTTGTAGTAAAACCAGGTAGAATACATGGCTTTAGAATAACCTGTTAAATTATCTATAACATCATTGGCAAGACTCATTTTCAGTTATCAGTGAGCAGTGAGCAGTGACCAGTGACCAGTTATCAGTGACCAGTTATCAGTTATATTACCATACACTGATTACCGTTCACTTCTCACTTTTCACTTTTCACTTTTCACTTTTCACTGATTAAATTTTCACCATCTTTCTGTGCCAGTTCCAGGCAGTTTCTATTATATTGTAGATATCTTCAAAAGCCGGTTTCCAGCCGAGTTCTTTCTTTGCCCTCTCTGAACTGGCTATAAGAACAGGCGGATCTCCCGGTCTTCTTTCTATTTCTTTACAGGAAATATCCTTACCTGTTACTTTTCTTGCAACTTCTATTATTTCCTTCACAGAATTACCTTTTCCTGTACCGAGATTATAAACAGAACTTTCTCCGCCTTCAGATAATTTCTTCAATGCAAGTATATGAGCCTCCGCAAGGTCCAGGATGTGTATATAATCCCTTACACATGTTCCGTCTTCCGTTTCATAATCATTGCCGTATATTTTAATATTTTCCCTTACACCTGCCGCAGCATCAAGAACAAGCGGTATAAGGTGCGTTTCAGGGGAATGATTTTCCCCTATTCTTCCTTTCGGATCTGCTCCTGCTGCATTGAAATATCTCAGAGATATATATTTCAATCCGTAAGCTCTGGCATAATCCCTGAGAATATGTTCGAAAACAAGTTTCGTATATCCGTAGGTATTTATAGGTTCAGTGGGATGTTCTTCTGTTATCGGAATATGAAGGGGATTACCGTAGGTGGCGGCACTGGATGAAAAAATAATCTGCTTCACACTGCATTCTACCATAGCTTTTAAAAGGTTAAGTCCGTTTACCACATTTTCATAATAATATTTCTGAGGATTTTCCATAGATTCTCCTACATAGCATTTCGCCGCAAAGTGAACGACACTATCTATGGAATAACGTGTCATAGTATCTTTCAGACAATCAATATCGGAAAGTTCTCCTTCTACAAACTCCCCTCCCAGGATTGCTTCCCTGTGTCCTTCCGAAAGATTATCATAGGTAACGGTATTATAAGCTTTATCCAGTAGTAAACTTACCGTATGAGAGCCTATATATCCTGCTCCTCCTGTTACAAGTATATTTTTCAAATATATTTCTCCTCTCTGTAAATCGTGACGCGTGACGGGTGACGCGTAAAAATCTCGTCCCCTGTCTATACAATTTCTTTCATTACGCATTACGTTCCCTTAAAACGCTTCTCCTCCATGAGCCATGGAAAACTCCTGTAAAGATTGCATTTTAACTTCTCTTCCCGAATGTTTTATTGTATTTATATATTCACGGGAAAAATTTTTTCTCAGATAATTTGAATAGCTATTTATAAAATCAAAGACAGAAAGTTTTATAGAATCGGCTATTGACGATATTTCTTCCCAGACAAATTCAGAACATACTACAGGAGTAAATAATTCTTCATAATTCTTCCTGAACCTCTCTGTTTGATTTATATCAGATTTACTGTACGAATAATTACTTATTATGGAATAATCTTCATTAATTTCCATTTTATATTCTTCCTGTTTTTCCCAGAGCTGTGTTCCCGGATGAACTCCCAGGCGAAACATACTTATATTGTTAGTATAACGAAAAACTTCTTCAAAGGTTTTCTTAAAAAACTGCAGATTATCTCCCGGAAGACCATAAATCAGATCGACAGTAAAAGGTCTCTTCATAAGCCCCAGTTTGAGAAATTCCTCTCTTTTTATGATTCTCCTGTTTATATTCTTTAAAGCCACAGGGTTCAAACTCTGTATGCCTATTTCCGAATAGATACCTGCAGACTTGTTTAAAAGGTCAATAAATTCTTCATCCATAAAATGAATGGATTGAAACATAGTTATAAGTGTACCTTTATTACGATTGTTTATAAACTTTATAATCTCTAAAGCTCTTTTCTTATCAAAATTAACGGCAGAATCTACAAACATAGAAATACTGGTCATATTTGTCAGCAAATAATCTATTTCTTTTTTAACCCTTTCGAGAGAAAAAAATCGGAGTTTTGTCATACCCCAGTGGCAGTAATCACATGAGAAAACACACCCTCTGGTAGTTTCAATCGGGTAAACATATCCTTTTTTTATCTTATATAAACCTGTAAGGTACGGAGACGGTATAATATCAAGCTCATTACGTATCTCTTTCGGAGGATTTGATATAACAGAGCCGTCTTTTCTGAATATAATCCCTTTTATCTCCTCCAGGTTACTGCCGGGATGAACGGCATATCTTATAAGATCGGCAAAAATCTCTTCTCCTTCTCCCCTGACCAGTATATCAATAAAAGGATGGCTGGCAAGTAATTCTTCCGGCTTATACATAATCTGAGGGCCGCCGAATATTATTTTTATATCAGGGAAGCGCTCTTTTATCATGGAAGACAGAGACAGGATACGCTTCATATTCCATATATAACATCCAAATCCGGCAATTTTAACATCTCTGTCTCTTATAAGATCTGTTATCTCTTTATTCTGCATCTCCTGTTCCGGAACTGATACGGAACAGTTAAAACATTTAACAGAAATATTTACCGGTAAATTATCTTTCAATACATATGCTTTCAAACAGTAAAGACTGTAAGCGGCATATTCAAGATATATATTTTCCGCAGAAAATGTTAAAAGTAAAATTTCCATAAATTGAAATATCCTCAGATATTTATATGAAAAGGATGAAGTCTTATGCTTCACTGTCTGTTAATTTTCATATCTTATTATGACCGCTCCGGTCATGACCGTTAGATAGTACCGGGATTAATTCAGATAACAGTTTATTATTCGCAGCTATTATGGAAGATCCTTTTTTTATCTGCCGGCCATAAAAATCTGTCACTTTTCCACCACCTTCTTCCACCATAAGGATACCTGCAGCCACATCCCAGTAATTAAAAGACTCCATCCAGAATCCGTCATATTTTCCTGAAGCAATATAAGCAAGAGACATGGCAACAGAGCCTGACACACGGACAACTCTGGTTATTTCATATACTTTATTAAATAGTTCCATAGATTTCTGAAAATTTTTGCCTCTGTAATAGTAATCACCGGTAGAAAAAATTGATTTTACCATATCATCGTGAGAGGAAACTTTGACAGACTTACCGTTAAGAAACACTCCTTTCCCTTTTGCACAATAAAAAAATTCTTCTGTTACAGGATTATAAATGCCGGAGTGAGTAAGAATACCATCTTCTTCAAGGGCAATGGATACGGCAAAAAAAGGAATTCCTGAGGCGAAATTTGTAGTTCCGTCAAGAGGATCTATAATCCATTTTTTGCGATTATTTTCAATATCCTCTCCCGATTCTTCTGCAATTATATCACTCTCAGGAAAAGATTTCTTTATAGTATTTATTATATAATTCTCCGATTCGATATCAGCCTGAGTAACAAATCCTGCGTCCACTTTTTCATGTTGATTTAAATCTTTTCCAAAATATTTTAATAATATATTGCCTGATGTTTTACATAAATCAGCAATAAAATTTTCCATAAATACACATCCTTGATTACATAATTATTTTTTTGCACCGTATTTTTGAAGTATCCCTATCACTTTCCCATGGCCTCCCTGAAAAATTTCATACTATTATATCATAAACGTTATATTCATCTGTTATCAGGTATTTATAAGTGAACATACCGGCACAGGAAAGTAAAACCGGTATCCAGGCAAAAGAGGTCATAAGAAATATCATACCATCTGTATTTAATTCATTTTACATAAGTGAAAATCCTGCTTTAAGCTGCCTTTCCCGGTTATGGACAATATTTTTCTGTAAATGATAATATCAGGAAAAACAAAATATTTTTCTGTTAACCAAATATGATATTCATGCGTCTAGTAAAATAAAAAGGAGGAAATAAACTATGATTACATTTAAAAAATTTTATATTTTTATTCTGATATTTATTGTTATTTCGAATTTATCGTGTAACTATTTCAATTCCAGGAATGTTACTGCAGGTATTACTCCTGCATCTGCAAAACAGATAGATAAGCAGAAAGACTTAATCAACTCACTTGCAGATGCTTCTACAAAAGAAGAGAGAGAGAAAATACTGAAAGATAACAGTACTATGATTAATTCTGATTTTGTGCTTATTCTGTTAACAGAATCTCATAATCTTTATAACGGCGACAGAAATAGTCCGGATTATAAAAAAAGTCACCATCTCGGAGATATTGCCTTAGAGTCGGCTGAATTTACAGGTAATGAGACTGTAATTGCGAAAGCTTTATTTTATTACAGCATTTTCGACGAAAGTGATGATACAAAGTTTCCTTCCATAGAAAAAGCTCTGGTTTTATTTAAAGCATCGGGAGACAGGAAAGGTGAAATACTGTGTTATTATAAAGAAGCCATGTATCTTTTCCGTCATTTCCCGGAGGAGAAGGAAAAAGCTTTTAATTCTGTCGAAAAAGGCCTGAATATTCTTAAAACATTCCAGGACAGTTTACTTGAAGGTTATGGTTATAATATTAAAGCAAATTTCCATGATGAGCTCGGACAAAAGGAAAAGGCTATAGAGAACTATAAAAAATCCATTGAACTATATAAAACGGAGGGGAATATCTTCAAGGTTCTGGACACTTATCATTATATGCATGGCCTTTATTTCAGAGCCGGCATGTTCAATGAAGCCGAAGAGTGTCTGCGAAAGCAGAAGGATTTTATAGAGAAACTATCTTCTCAAGATGTAAGACATGAAAGGGATGAAGACAGGGGTTATTTTATAGATACCTTCTTTGCCTTTGCCCCTGATGATAAAAATAGCTGGACAGAATTTAATTATACCGCTCTTGGCAATCTCTATACTCAGACGGGCAAATATGAAGAGGCCATAAAGACTTATAAGAAAATTGTCGAATTAAATCCGGCTTCAACCCGGTTATCGGAAACTTATTCCAGACTGGCCAGTATTTATTCCCTTTTAGGACAGAAGGACAGGGCTTTAAAATATTATCTTGAGGCAGTGGATAACAGTACAGAAGGTTTTGATATATGCAGAAATTACCAGCAGACAGGTCTTTTTTACCTCCGTGATATGAAAAACCCCGATGAAGCCCTGAAGTATTTCGAACTTGCCCTGAAGAAAGCCGAAGAACTGCCAAGGTGGAATGAAAGTTATAAAAACGTTACTTTTCAGTATATAAGCGAGGTATATGCGGGAAAAGGGGATTTCGACAGAGCCATAAAAACGATTGAAGAGCTTATGAAACCTGAAGACAAAACGGGCTATTATTACAGATTACTCGGAGAATTATACATGAAGAAAGGTGATAATATAAAAGCCCTGGAGTTTGTAAATAAAGCCATCGAAACGGATAAGGAACAGACTTACTCCGCTTCCTATCTTATACTGGATTACAATACACAGGGTGATATTTATGTAAAAGAAGAGAATTTCTCGGAAGCTGTTAAAGCCTATCGGGAAGGAATAAAATTAGGAGAAGAAATACATTCCTCTTCTTTATGGAAATATTACTTTTCTCTGGGGAACGTGTATAAAAGCCAGGGTAATCAGGTAGAAGCATTTAACGCCTATAACAGATCCATAAATTTAATAGAAACTATGAGACAGGAATTCAAACTGGAAGAGCTTAAAAGAGATTTTATGCAGGATAAGTTAAAGGTCTATGAAGAGATGATTGATCTTCTTATAAATATGAAAAAAGACAGAAAAGCGTTTGAATACAATGAAAAAGCCAGGGCCAGGGCTTTTCTGGATATCCTTGCAAATCAGAAGGTGGATGTACATAAAGGAGTCAAACCGGAACTTGCTGCGAAAGAAGATGAATTGAAAACCATGATACAGTATCTTTCCGCCGATATAAGCGAGGAAAAAGAAAAACCTCTCATGGCACAGAGAACTCTTTATATCCGGGAAGGCGATAAGAATCTGAAAAGCCTGAAACTTGAATATGAACAGGTAATGGAAGAGATTAAAATGGAAAATCCCGAATATATGACCTTTATAAGCGTGAACCCCTTCCCTCTGGAAGAGATACAGACATGGCTCGATAAGGATACTGTTATAATGGAATATTTCGTGGGAGAAAAAAGGAGTTTTCTCTGGATAACAGGTAAGGACACGTTCAATACGGTAGTTATAGACTGCCCCGGAAAAGATATAGAAAAGCTGGTGAGGGAGTATCGTTCCCTTGCCTGTGACGATATAACCCTTCAGAAATTGAAAAGTAATAAATGGAAGGACCTATCCGGGAAACTGTATGATATTTTATTTAAGGACGGAGAGAAATATATTTCAAAAAAGACCAGAATAATTATTTCTCTTCACAGGATACTCCATTATATGCCCTTTCAGGTTCTTATTGACAGTAAAGGGAAAATGCTTGTAGAAAAATATGAAATAACCAGTATTCCTTCTTCCAGCATATTAAAATACTGTCACGATAAAAACACCCTTAAAAAAGACAGGCTCCTTGCCTTTGAAATCGGAGATTTTAAAGCAGGCAACCTTCATCCTCTTCCTTCCACAAAAGAGGAGGTGAGAGCCATATCGGGGTATTTCAACAAAAAAGAAATATATTCCGGCTCCGGTATGAAAGCCGATATTCTGTATGAAAAAGGGAGAGATTTCGACATATTGCATTTTGCGACCCACGGGTCTCTAGATCCCTCATCGCCTTTGTTTTCGTCTCTTGTATTTTCCGACAGAACTCTTCCCGTATATGAGATATTTAATTTAGATCTGAAAGCCTATCTGGTATGCCTGAGTGCCTGTAAAACAGGTCTCGGAGAAGAAGCCAGCGGAGATGAACTGGTAGGACTGGCCAGAGCATTCATATATGCCGGCACTCCTACAATCTGTGCAAGCCTGTGGGATGTTTCAGATGTTTCCACATCTGAATTGATGGAGAGATTTTATTATCACCTGAGGAAGAATAATAAGGCAGAAGCGTTAAGGCTTGCTCAAATGGATATAATGAAAAAATACCCCCATCCTTTCTTCTGGGCACCTTTTGTTCTGACAGGTGACTGGAGGTAATGGCAGGGGTATCTGACTGTGACTGTTTTCCTGTAACAGGTTTTTTATTTTTCCGCACCGTATTTTTTCAGAAGTTCCAGTACTTCCTGTTTTCCCTCTTTTTCTGCAAAGGAAAGAGGAGTCTGTTTCCCGTTATCTCTGGCATTTACATCTGCCCCGCTTTTTATCAGCAATTCCACTATAGCTTTATCTCCTTTTTTACAGGCCCAGTATAAAGGAGTCATACCCCACATATCTTTTGCTTCCAGATTGGCACCGCTCTCTATAAGAATTTTAACAATCTCTATAGATCCGTTATAACAGGCATGGGCCAGAGGAACCATACCGCCATCTGCCGTAATGTTCATGTCAGCACCACAGGAAATAAGATATTTCACCATATCTTTATTTTTACACTCTACTGCCGTATGGAGTGGTGTATCAGTGCTGCCTCCTCTGGTACGTTTCACGAAATTCACATTCGCACCTTTTGATACAAGTAAATCTACAACACTCTTTGAGCCGGATTTTACTGCTATGTTCAGAGGTGTTATAAGAATGGTGCCAATAGCCTCATTCATGTGTATATTTTTCAAATCCCTGTCATATCTGAAAACTTCCTCCAGACAGGCTCTGGCATCACTGTTTTTACCGAGGAAATTAAGTACATAAGCTTTTAAGAAACGGGCCTTTGTATGGGAAGGTTTTAATTTTAGAACCTCACCGTAAGAGCCGGAAGCTTTTTCATTATTAAAAAGCCAGAAATAAGTATTTCCTCTGTTAAACCACAGGTCCGGTGATGTCGGGTCAAGTTTCAGAGCTTTATCAAAACATTTGAGTGCTTCTTCATATTCCTGTTTCCCGTAAAACTCTATCCCTTTTTTATTCCAGTCCTGTGCCGTTTGAGCGAAAACCTGAGAAGATAGAAAAAGAATGGCTATTATGAGCAGTGGCAGATATAATTTCACAAACAAACCTCCCTGAAAAAATTTTGCAGTCTATATATTTCACACTATCATATCATAAAATTTTCGGCCGGCTTTTAAAGATTTTTTTTAACTGTTATATTTTTTTGAAAACATAACTCTTGCCTTACCGGTTTCTTCATAGCCGAGTTCTTTCATTATCTTGCAGAATTCATCGCATGCTTCTTTTATGGATATATTTTCCGGCTTATTTGCTTTAATAAAAATCAAATCTCCTGTCGCATCATAAGCTTCTTTTTCAACATCAATGAGATTTAATGCAAGCTGAAATAATTCTTTTCTTTCTTCCGGCTTTTCAGCGCTGAAGATTTCATTAAAAAGGTGCATTACTCCTCCTGTTTCTTTATTACCTGCTCTATTGATTAATGTGCAGAAGTGTTCTCCTGCCTCAGTAATTGACATGTCTTCAGGTTTCTTATTTTTTATACACTTCAGGTTTCCTGCCGCATCATGAGAGTCCCCTTCGATTCCGATGAGGTTCAAGGCAACCTGAAAAGCTTCTTTTCTTTCTTCCGGCTTCTCAGTGCTGAAGATTTCAGTAAAGAGGTTTATTATTCCTCCTGTCTCTTTATGTCCTGCTTTATCCATTAATGTACAGAAGTGTTTTCCTGCCTCAGTAATTGACATGTCTTCAGGTTTCTTATTTTTTATACACTTCAGATCTTCTGCCGCATCATAAGATTCTCTTTCAACTCCGATGAGATTCAAGGCAAGCTGAAAAGCTTCATTTCTTTCTTCCAATTTTTCAGTGCTGAAAATTTCATTAAAGATATTTCTTACTCCTATTGTCTCTTTATGTCCTGCTTTATCCATTAATGTGCAGAAGTGTTTTCCCGCCTCAGTTATTGACATGTCTTCAGGTTTCTTATTTTTTATACATTTCAGATCTTCTGCCGCATCATAAGATTCTCTTTCAACTCCGATGAGGTTCAAGGCAACCTGAAAAGCTTCATTTCTTTCTTCCGGCTTTTCAGTGCTGAAGATTTCAGTAAAGAGGCTTCTTACTCCTGTTGTTTCTTTATGACCTGCTTTATTCATTAATGTGCAGAAGTGTTCTCCTGCCTCAGTAATTGACATGTCTTCAGGTTTGTTATTTTTTATACAGCTCAGGTCTCCTGCCGAATCATAAGATTCTTTTTCAACTTCGATGAGATTTAATGCAACCTGAAAAGCTTCTTTCCTTTCTTCGGGCTTCTCAGTGCTGAAGATTTCAGTAAAGAGGCTTCTTACTCCTGTTGTTTCTTTATAACCTGCTTTATTCATTAATGTACAGAAGTGTTCTCCTGCTTCAGTAATTGACATGTCTTCAGGTTTCTTATTTTTTATATAGTTTAAGTCTCTTTCTGCATCATATGTTTCTTTTTCAACTTTTATGAGATTTTCCAGAACTGCCATATCCTCTTTTGTTAAAAGTTCCGGTTCTGGTTCCGGTTTATTCTCACCTGTTACAGGTTCTTCAGTAAGTTCCGACTTCCAGGTTGTTTTTGCAATGGCTTTTCCGTCGTCTCCGTAAGACTTCATACTTTTTATTTTATCACCCATTGTAAGAAATTCCGCATCTTTTGTTCCTCCGATGATTACATGATCATCAGTATCTTTTTCTATTTTTTTAGGAATTGCCTTGTTTGAAAATATTCCTGCCTGCAATTCATTATTAATCTTCATAATATTTCCCCTTTTCTGAAAAAATCAATATTTTCGTAATAACAGATATGACTGTTTCTATCACAACTAAGTACCGCTCCAAATAAGTTCGTAACCATTTTATCAGCTTCTGCCTGGCAGGCTCTTACGAAGAAAAATAATTTGCCTTATATCATTTGTTTTACAGACAATAAATTAACCCTTATTTAATTTTTAATTCTATATAAAAGACTAATTTTTCTTCTCCAGAGCCTGCCAGTCAGAAGCTTTTTACGGGTACCCTTTTACCTGTTACGGTACTAAGGATTGTAAGAAAAACAACTCCGGCAAATTGTTAGAATAATTAGTATCATCGCGTCACGCATTACACACAGGAGTAACTGACAATTGAAAAGATCTGCTGTAATATTTACCTCTGGCACCAATAAGAATGAAATTTATTCCTTTTATAACGCATTACGCATTAGAATATCGTATACGATTATATCATTACAAATATGAAGAGGCAATAACTTAAATGTTAACAAAATGTTAATAAGTGAATGTTCCACACTCAGGATGCAGGCAGAAGGGCTGGAGGGACTGAGGGAAAAGATAAAAAAAGAAGTTGAAGGCATGAGGAAGAGTTACGGGGTTTAAAAAAATAATCAATATGCTATAATTAATAATCTAAAATTATATGAAAACCATCGAAACAGAAACAACAATTCTGGATAATGGAAATATAATTCTGGATTTAAAACTTTCACCAGGTAAATATAAAACCATAATATTTATAGAAGAAGCAGGTGAAAGTGAAAAAGGATTGGACGATTTAAATATTTTTGAATTAAATTGTTTTCCCAGAGACTGTAAATTCAGCAGAAAAGATTTATACGATGATGAATATTAAGGAATTATTTGTAGATACAAATATCCTTGTATACAGTACAAATAAGACTTCAGGATATTATGATATAGCAATTAATACATTGAAACAATACAGGAATAATAAAACCTCGCTTTATAGTGAATCACCATCCAATCATTTGATGTCATTCTATTTTTCAGAATAAAAATATATATAATATTTTCCTCACAGGCAACCTCTGTCGTTAAAAACAGAAACCTATGAAAATTACTCAAATTACACTGCTACAGATCAATTTGGAATAAAACAGACAAACAAAGAGACCAATTATTATCTTTACTGGAAAAAGCCGGTACAGGCAACAGCAGGAGAAATAACCAGTGTAGAACTTAATGAAGACTGTGTGCATAAAGTATTTCCTTAACGGAGGAGGAAATTTTTATATTGTTATCGAAAACAATAAATCAATTATAGAATTAGTAAAAAACGTATAAATATTAAAAAAAATTCATATATACTGAGTAAAGGAGTAGAACATGCAGACAGACCAGCTTCACAGAATAATTTTCATAAATGATCTCATAAAAGACAGCAAATATCCTTCATCTTCATATCTGTCAGGGAAACTACAGGTAAACCAGAGGACCATAGAGAGGGATATAGCAACAATGAAAAAGGAATTCAAAGCTCCAATAAAATACTGCCCTATGAATAAAGGATATTTTTATACTGAAGAAAGATATTTTCTGCCTTCCATGATGTTATCAGAAGGAGAAATATTCGGATTGCTTCTTGCGCAAAAACTTCTTTCCCAGTATGAAAATACTCCCTATGAAGAAAGGCTCCGTTCTGCTTTTACGAAACTCCAGAAATATCTTCCCGATAAGTTTGAAATGGAAACAGGTTCTTTTCGTAAAAGCTGTTCTTTCGACCTCGGGTTTGTAAGGAAAATCAGTATGGATCTGTTCGAAGATCTTATATATGCAATAAGAGAGAAAAAGCAGTTAAAAATATACTATTACACCATTTACAGAAACGAAAAAAGCTGGAGAACGATAGATCCGTACCATATGAAAAATTATAAGGGCGAATGGTATCTTGCCGCATACTGCCACAACAGAAATAAGGTTATTTACTTTTCTCCCGGAAGAATCCATGAACATGAAGCAACAGGAGAAACCTTTAAAGTAAAAGAAGATTTCATACCGGAAGAATTCTGGGCCACATCTTTCGGCATATATAAAGATAAAGAAGGTAAAATTCATGATGTTGTTATAAGAATAGATGAATATCAGAGCCGGTGGATAAGGGAATTCGATTTTACGGACGACAGGAGAATAACAGACGCGAAAAACCATGAAGACGGCTCAATGACACTCAGGATGCAGGCAGAAGGGCTGGAGGAAATACAGAGATGGGTCATGCAGTACGGCAGCCATATGGAAGTTCTTGAGCCGGAGGGACTGAGGGAAAAGATAAAAAAAGAAGTGGAAGGTATGAGGAAGAGTTACGGGGTTTAATAGCAAATCTTGTTTTTTTATACAACCGGAGTAGAATAGATATAAGAGGAAAAGAATTAAATAAGAAAAGAAAGAAAAACCTTAAAGGAGGCATGACATTATGAAATGCCAGTTATTAACAGAAGAACAATATAAAAAACTGTCCAGAACGTTAGTAAACAACATTGAAAAAAATCATAAAATAGTTCCATTAAATTCATTAAAGCATCATAAATATACGCTAAAAAGGCCTGTTTATATTACTATTGAATATGACAGAAATACTGTTATAGCGTCACTTCCGGATATAGAATCTTTTGCCAGCGGAGATACGGAATATGAGGTTATTAATGGACTTTGTATTGATATTGTTAATCTTTATGAAGATCTTAAGCTCGATAGAGAAAATTTAGGAAAATTACCGGGCCAGTGGCTACAGTATCTTGAGGAGATAATTGAGATCAGATGAAGAAAAGTGAAATTGAAAAAATATTCAAAAAATTAAATTTGCAAATTCGTCAGACAGGTCATAATTACGGATGGCTGATTGTAAAAGATAAGAAAATACTGAGAGTTCATTTTTCTCACGGGAAAGGTGATATACCGGGTAAGATTGCTTCTAAAATCAGGGGACAACTGAAATTGTCCCACGATGATTTAAAAAAATTATTAAGCTGCCATCTGGGATTAGACGATTACCTGGATATTCTTAAAAACAAAGGAATTCTTGAGGAATAAGCCTGTACTGTTTACAAGTCAGTTCTGTGGATAAAAAAGATAAAAATATGAAAAATATTTATACGCTTGAATTCATTATAAATGGCAGAGTGGAAAAGATAAGTTATGCTATGAGAGTGGACTTTGATCTTTATGCGGCCCATTGTTATGAATATGAACTCGGTGCCATAGGAGATACACTGGAAGAAGCTCATAAAAATGTAAAAGAAGTCCTGGAATATTACCTTTATGAAAGATTCCCTGAAATAGAAAATTTCATGAATGGCTATAATGAAGAGTGGCATGAGAGAATAAGAAAATTTAAAGAACATATAGTTCATATGGGAGTAACAAAAAAACGATTAAAAAAGCCCTATAAATATGTAATATACGAACTGGATGCCCGTTATTACGCATGGTGCCTGGATGTGAATATACGCAGGGAAGGAAGAAATATTAAAGAAGTTGAATGTTTTTTGAGAGAAGCTTTAAAAAATCTGCCGGAAGAGAGAAGTTAAGAAAGAAATGAAGGAAAATAGAAAAAATATTTTTTACACCGGCGGATTTTGTCGGTGAGGGTATGGTAGGATTGTTTTAAACATTTTAATGGAAAGGGCACATAAATATGAGCAACGATGATTTTGTACTGACTCCTGAAATGGCTGATAATTTTATAAAAGGCTTATATTGCTATGGTCTGGATCTTATGAAAAAAGGCGATAATGATATGGCTCTCAGAGCCTTTGACACAGTAATGGAAATTGATCCAGACTTCCTTCCGGTTCTGAAAGCAAAAGGCTCTCTTTTATTTTCCCTGAAAAGATATGATGAAGCCATGGAATGCTGTGATAAAATTTTAGAACTTGAGCCGGGAAACATCAATTTTATCTGTCAGAGAGGACATATTATGTTTGCTCTCGGTAAATATGAAGAAAGTGGCAGATGTTATGACAGGATGTTAGAAATGGAACCTGATAATCTCAATGGCCTTCTTGGAAGAGGAAATGTTCTTGCTTCTAAAAAGAAATATGAAGAGGCTATGTCTTACTCTGATAAGGTTATAGCTCAGTTTGTCGGAGATGAATCGGAAAAAGCAAGATTAACTCTTATGTCAGCTTATCTCAATAAAGGCAGATGTCTGGAAGGTCTGGATAAAATAGAAGAAGCCCTGGAATATTATGATAAAATGATAAAGATTGAGCCGAATTATGTGAGAGCACTGGTATTAAAAGGGATGGCATTTGGTAATCTCGGAAAATTCAAGGAAGCCAATGAATGTTTTGATAAAGCTTTAGAACTAGATCCTATGAATGAAGCAGTAATAAAAATGAAGATGAGTGCGTTAAAGGAAATGGGTAAATTGGAAACCTTTATGCAGACCTGTATTAATTTTGGAGATAAGGTCGATATGATTGAAGGTGCAGAAGGCCGGTTTGGCTATGACATTACTAACCCTGTTCCTGTATATCTGGATAAAGGCCAGAGAGAATATCTTTCAAAATTACTCTGTCCCTGCAATGTATTATTTGATTTCGAGAGAGTTCGCAATGTGGGGAATGGTGTGGACGGCCATATTGTAGATGAATATAAACTGACATGTAAAAATAGGAAACATAATATAATCCTTTATATGGATATGTACCATCACGGAGAAAGTTCATTAATTCCTGAGGGGCTTACAACCAGGGAAAATTACGAGGCCTATTTATGGAAAACCGTAAAACCAGGCTATAAAGACAATATACCTTTACTTGAAGCCTTAGAAGAGAAAGATGAGAAAAAGGCTATGTTACTTATAGAAAATGGTGCAGATGTTAATATCAGGGATATTTTTAAAAAGACACCTTTACATTATGCTGTTTCCGGCTGCAGTGAGGAGATGGTGAAATTTCTTATTGACAGAGGGGCAGATGTTAATGCTGTAAGCCATTACGGATATACGCCCTTATATTTTGCAGCTTCAGGAGCTTATAAAAACAGTAAGGCTATTGTAGAAATATTAGTTCAGCATAAAGCCGATGTTAACTTTAGAGATTCAGAGGGAAACACGCCTTTACATAATGCATCAAGAGATGAAAAACGTGATAGTATTAAAATAGCCGAAATTTTAATAGAACAGGGAGCAGATATTAATGCTAAAGATATACATGGAAATACTCCTTTAAGTCTGGCACAATCAAATAAATGTAAAAGATTAGCAGAGTTTTATATTAAACATAATGCCAGAGTTACCGGCAAAAATGAAGGGTATACGCCTTTACATTATGCAGTTTCGGAAAATGACATAAAAAAATTAAAATCTCTTCTTAAAAACAAAGAAGATATCAATTCAAAAGATTATTATGGACGAACTCCTCTACATATTGCCATATTAAAAGGATATAAAGAAGTGTTGGATTTGCTTCTTGAACAGGGAGCGGATGTCAATTTTGAAGATAATCATAAGTGTACTCCTCTCCATTACACTGTTACAGAGAGAGAAAAAAAATTAAACTATTTACTGGAAGACCGGGGGGAAAGAATCAAATCTAAAAATGATAAACAACTTGCTTCTCTACATAAGAGTATAACAAAAAGAGATATACAGATAGCCAGATTGCTTATTAAAAACGGAGCTAATATTAATGCCGGGGATTATGAGGGCAATACACCTTTACATAAGGCAGTCATGGAAAATCAAAAGGAAATAGTTGCGATGTTAATTAAATATAAAGCCAATATCAATGGTAAAAATTCCTTTGGCGATACGCCTCTGGACAGGGCGAAGGCCGGTGGACAGGAGGAGATAATAAAATTGTTAAATGGGTAGAAGTAAAGAGGGTTCATATTTTTTGTAAATTTTTTTAAAATATAAGGGAGGAATGAAGTTTTTGGAGAATAAATTTAAAAGAGATTACTCGATTAATAGAGAACTAAAAAATTTACGTTGGTTTTTGCTAATTTCACCTATTGACCTTACTAATAAGGGACAAAAAAAATTAAAAAGCGATCTTGAAAGCGATCTTGACAGGATTGTTTTTTAAATTATGATAATATTATCCTATTTAAGTTGGATTTAATACAATCAAGGAGGTGATAAAATGCAACAGGAAAAACCTTTATACATATGGACAGGACATGCTCTACCGGATATGGGAATAGCTATTCTTACTGCTTTTTCAGAAAAAGAAAGACCGGAAGAACTGACGGAAGAAGATTTAGAGAAATTTGCTCAGTATGCTGAAAAAGCTTACCTTACCCCTGCGTTAAGCAGCTACCTAAGTGTTCTATTCACCATTAATTGTGGTTCTACAAATCCTAGTTCTACCCCAGACAAAAAGCAAAAATATACAAAATATATATTACGAGCTTACAAAGAAAATGTTTCTGAAAAGCTCCCTTTATGTATATATTGTAAGAGACCATCAGTAGAACTTTTTGTCAACAACCAACCTTTACCTATTTGTAGGGATGTTGTCCCTATGTTAACGGGTAGAGGTATGATTAACTTTTTTCCAAAAGGAATTGTAGGTCTTCCATTATGTGGTTTCTGCATACTGGCTATTCAGGCACTTTCCGTAGGCTCTCCTAAATGTGGAGGGAAAGCTCTTATCATTCATTCCGAGGATCACTCTTTTCTCATGGAACTTCTCAAAAATGATGAATGGCTGCCAAGATTACGAAAAATAATACAGCTTTCAGAAACATCAGACAGTAAGCTTCCAGCCATGTCAAAGCCTAAAACTCGTATTATAGAAATTATAGAAAGAGCGAGAATAGAAGAAAATGTAAAAAGTAGTGTAACTATCTATCATCTATCCAACGATGGTCGGAGTCCAGGAATTGATATCTATTATTTGCCATGTTTTACAATTAATTTTGTCATCAGAGCAAAAACTAAAAAATTCTCTAAAGTCTGGGAAAGACTAATTCAGTCTTCATGGGATAATCAGAAAGAAAAAGACACCAATGAAAACTATACCAGCAGAAATTATCTTTATGAAGATTTATTTACTCTTCCAGAAGAATCCGGGAAATTTATAAGGACTTATTTCCTTAGAAAAGGGCTCAGTTTAAACTTGATGACATGGAATATTACAGAATTATTTTTAAAGGAGGTGCTGGGAATGGAGAAAGCCAGAATTGAAGCTATTAAACTCCTGGGAGATAAGATTGCAGAGGAAATAGTAAGTAATAATGATAAAAGACTCTGGGAGCAGATCTATAGAGTCGATTATCCGAGAAAATTTGATAAAATAAGGAATATTTTGATTAAACAGAGTGCCAGAATGATAAAAAACTCAAAAGAACCTCTAACAAATTTTAAAAACTTTCTTGACATATTTGAAGAAGGGGAAGAAATAGCAAGGACCAACTGGGAATTAGCATGGGATCTTGTACTTATCAGAATCATAGATAAACTTTATGAGGCAAAATGGTTAGAAGAAAATAAAGATCTTCTACAAGACAAAGAAGAAAATACAATAAATAAGGAGGAATAATATGTTTATCACTGGTTTATTAGTAATGCATGCTCCTGCAAGCGCCTTAAATAATTCCGGCACACAGGAAGGGGCACGAACGGATAATACCGTTGCGGTTAAATATATAAAAACAAAAGAAGGTAAATATCCATACATATCAGCCCAATCATTTAAATACTGGTTGAGAACGACACTGGAGCAGGAACCGAACTGGAAATCAGCTCCTGTGTACAGAGAGGCAAAAATAGCCTATCCTGATGCCAATCCAATCAAATATTATGACGATGATTTATTCGGTTATATGAGAGCTCAATCAAAAAAAGCCGATGCTAAAAAGAAAAGAGAAGAAGAGCAGAGGCACGATGAAACCCTTACTGATACAACTATAACAAGAGTGGCACCATTCAGAATGAGTACAGTAGTATCCCTTGCCCCTGTAAGTATTGTAGATGATTTTGGGACAATGTCACGGCATGAAGGTGATCCTGTGCCTCATGAACATCAGTTTTATCGATGCAACATGAAAGGTCTCTTCAGCCTGGATCTGAAATCATCAGGAACTTTTTCATACAAAGAAAAAACCGGTTATTTAAATCTTGACAACAACAGAATAAAAGAAGCACAGGAGTTAAAACTTATTCACAATGAAAAAGAAAAAACCTATCAACTTCCCATACAGGATAGAACCGAAAGGGTATCAACACTGTTAAAAGGTATATCAGTTATTTGCGGCGGGGCAAAACAGGCACTTCATTATACAGATGTTACTCCTTCAATAATTATGGTTATGGTAACAAAAGGCGGCAATCATCCATTACAGTATATAATAACAGCAGATTCACAGGGATTACCAAAGGTACATACTGAAGCCTTACAGGAAATGATTAACGTATGGGGAGATCAGATCAAATCCAGACTTTATGTGGGATGGGTGAAAGGTTTCTATGATGCAGAGAGAGAGAATTTAGAGAACATTTTAAAATCAGTCAGTAGTTTCGGATTTACATTAGGACATCCGAAAGAAATTTTAGAACAACTTGCCAGTGATCTTAAAGATAATTCTTCCTGGTGGGAGTGATTTTATGGAAGTATTAAAGATAGAATTAGACGGTATAACAACTTCATTCCGTATGCCTCATTTTTTAATAGGAAGACAGATGTCCTATCCCATGCCGCCTCCGGCGACTATATACGGACATGTCTGCAGCGCAGTTGGAGATTTCCTTCCTCCTGAGTCTTTCAAATTTGCCTATTATTTTACCTACCAGGGTAAAGGTGACGATATGGAGGCAATATATCAAACTATTGCCGGAAGCGGAAAAGTAGATAAAAAATGGGGAGAGGTAAAAAATATAGAACTGACTATGAACCCTGTTTTAAGGCAGTTATTCCTCTTTCCAAAGCTTGAACTATATATAGATGCTCCCGGAAGACTGGAAGAATTCTACAATGCCTTTATCTGTCCGAGATATCCTGTTATACTTGGTCGCTCTCAGGACATGGCAGGCTATCGTTCTGTAAAAATTATAAAATTAGAAAAAAATCCTTTTGCCTATTTCGAAGGCACCATACTTCCCAATACTTACAGTAGAAGGACAGGAACAGGCATATCTGTAATTATGCCTAAATTTATCGATCCAGATGACAGAAGAAATGTAAACTGGTGTATGTATATTGCTCTTGAAAGAAGAGTTTTTCTCACTGATAAAGACGAAGAAAGTGTCAATATAATAAAACCGGAACAGAATGAATCATTCTGGATTGATCCTGAGACACCGGAAATAAGAGGGTTACATAGAAGTGTCATATGGCATTCATTTGTAGAAGAGGAGAGTGTAGTTGGCATATGAATAAAACGAGAGAAATGCTTGGAGATTTATGGGCGAAAAGTTCCCAGAACGGCGAACAGGGGGAAACACTTGTAGAACATACTGTAAGTGTTGTATCAATGCTACCTGAACTAAAGAAACGATTTCCTCACATTGATGAAATAGCCTGTGATAAAAGACTGTGGCATCAATTATTCTGGGCATGTTGTATTCATGACCTGGGGAAGGCAGGAAGCAGTTTCCAGCAGGTTCTCAGAGGAGAACTCAAGTGGCCGAAATATCGCCATGAAGTCCTGTCTCTGGCATTTCTCCCTTTTATTGTAAGAAAAGATACAGAGGATTATAAATGGATTGCCTCTGCCATAGTATCACATCATAAAGATGCAAGGGATACAGTAAAAAGCAAATATGATCCTGATACTCCGGAAGCCATCGAAGATTTAGAACTGGTAGAAATGGTTTCGGAAATTGATGATAATGTAGTGAGAAATATACTTACATGGTTAAAAGAAGAAGCATATAATTTAATTGGCGGAAATCTTGAAGGCTCTGTGGATATGGTAGATATGATACCGGTAGACGATTTCTGTAAAAAATTCCATAAAGAAGGACCTGATAATATACTACATGGACTTAAAACATTTAAAAAATTATTAAGAGAATTGCGAAAATCTCCTGCAGGTAATCCAATGAATATGAAAGGATTAATTGTAAGGGGACTTTTAGTTCATTCAGACCATCTGGCTTCAGCCCATACCTTTGATTTAAAATTTACTAATTATCCTGACCCGGATTGTCTGGCCAGAGCTCTCGGGATAGATGCAAATAACTTCAGAAGTCATCAGAGACATGCTCTTAATTCAACCGGCTCAATTATCTTAACTGCACCTACAGGAAGCGGAAAAACAGAAGCTTCATTATTATGGGCTTACAATCAACGTTTAAAATTTAATTTCTCAATACTTGTATATTTACTTCCGTTTCAGGCAAGCCTGAATGCCATACACAGGAGATTAATAGACGTTATGGATACGTCACCTGCCCTGCTTCATGGCCATAGTGTTCAGAGCCTGTATCGTAAATTATCAGACATGGGGTATTCGCCCGGAGAAGCCTCTAGCGAAGCTAAAAGATTAAAAAATCTGGCCAAATTACATCAGCCGGATATATGGTGCGCCACACCATATCAATTATTGAGAGCCGCCTATAGGCTGAAAGGTTTTGAAGCTATATGGACATCTCTTTCACACTCACTTTTAATCGTAGATGAAATCCATGCCTATGACCCATCACGGCTCGGCATGTTTCTGGAACTTCTCATAGAATTAAAAAACAAATGGCAGAGTCGTATATGTTGTATGACGGCTACAATGCCTTCATGGCTCAAAAAAATAATCATAAAAGATATAGCAGACACAGAAATTCCTATTGACGAAGAGTTGTTTAAAAGTTATAAAAGACACCAATTAGAACTCATTGAAGGATCAATATTATCAGAACATGTATTAAATCTTATCCAGGATGAAGTGAATAATAATAAATCTGTTCTCATAGGAGCAGATACTGTCAATATGGCACAGGAGATAAAAGAAGAATTAATCAAAAGGCTCGGGAAAGACAGAGTATTTCTTCTACACAGCAGATTTAATGCAAGAGATCGTCTAAAAAAAGAGAAAAAATTAATGGAACTGCTTGATGCAAGACTTTCTAAAAATATATCAATAGCAGTAGTCGCCACACAGGTAATAGAAGTAAGCCTTGACCTGGATTTTGATACAATAATAACAGAACCTGCTCCGATGGAAGCACTTATCCAGAGATTTGGCAGAGTAAATCGCAGAGGCAAAAAAGGAACTGTTCCTGTAAGGGTTGTTACAGAGTCTGAAGGAGCTTACTTTATCTATAATGAACAATTACTTAATAATACTATTGACATTTTAAGAAAAGCTAATGGTACAGTTCTTGACGAATTAAAATTGATGGAATTTCTTGATGAAATTTACAATGGTGAACTCGAAGAATTTTATCTTAATGAAGTTAACAGAGCAAGAGATGAATTCAGAATTACCTGTCTTAAAACTTTACGGGCTTTTGAAAGTGATGATGATCTTTATGAAATATTCGATAAATTATTTGACAATGTAGAAGTTCTTCCAAAATGCCTGTTAGAACAATTTTACTGTGATTTAAAAGAAAAAACAATCCTGGAAGCAATGAGTTTACTGGTTCCTATGAGATGGAAAACATTGTGTATATTAAAATCAAAAGGATTATGTGAATGGAATGATAAGTGGAAAATTAATATTGTTGACCTTCCTTATGATGAAGAGACAGGACTTATTTATTAAGTAATATAATATTAATAATATAAAAATAAGGTAACAAAAAACTTTCAGGAAGGAAAAAATTATGCAGTCAGTTAATATATCCATAAGAACATTAACCCCTCTCTTCACCGGCGGTATAGACGGCACAGCAGCTCGCCTTCATGAAACATCCATTATCGGAAGCCTTCGGTGGTGGTATGAATTAATAGTCAGAGGACTCGGCGGAATTGCCTGCGACCAGACAATCAACAGGTGTACCTTTGACATAAAAAAATATAATAAATTAGGAAAAGAAATACAGGAGGAAAAAGAGAGATTGCATAAATCCGGCTTATGTGATGCCTGTCAGATATTCGGAGCTACAGGCCGGAAAAGGCAATTCAAAATGAATATATTCCCGGCCACAGACAAAACCTTCTGGAGAAAAGGTATACTGAATGTTCGCCCTGCAGGGCGACATAACGGATGGTATCTTCCATCAGGATTTATGGGAGATTGCAAAATCAGATTATATGGAACTGAACTTGCTGTAAATCTCATAACTTCATTATTTTTTTTCCTCGAAGAATGGGGAGCTATTGGTGCAAAAAATCAACTGGGTTATGGTTTATTTAAAATCACAAATAAAGAAGAACTGAAAAAATGTTCCATTTCTGAGCAGTTACAGGTAAAACCTGTTGATTTAAACGATAAATTAATCTTCTTTAAATATACCTTTTCCCCGTCTGACCAGGACTGGTGGACAGGTATTAACGGTATCCAGCGTCTCCTGGGAAATTCAATACATGCAAATATATTGTATAATCTTTACAGAGAGGGTATGGTTCCCATAGCTCCAGTACTTAAAAATTTTTGGAGATATGAAAAATGGCATGCTCCTTATGAAATCAAAAGCTGGTTAATGGGTATGTCGAGAGGCGAAAAGAAAAGCAAAAGTAAAGTATCCGTAAGCTGGGCTTACAGAGATGAAGGAGAGAATAAATGGACAATCAGAGGATGGATATGGCTGCCTGAGAATCGGAAAAAAGGAAATGATAACTTTAGTGAGGATATTAATAAATTCATAGAATTGATAAAAGACAAAACTATATGGATAAAATCGTTAAATCTGAAGGAACCCGGTTCAGGAATAAAACCGGCAGTAAATGAGATTATAAATCAGAGTGATTTTGTTAACTTTCTAGGAGGTGGTGCTATATGATAAAAAATCTGACAATCAGCCGTTTTCGTGGTATTAAGAACGGTATAATTGAAGATTTTGGTAAAATAAATATCCTTGCAGGCGAAAACAACTCCGGTAAAACCTCTGTCCTTGAGGCTCTTTACTGGCTTTCTATCTGTGGAAGAAACTGCAGAATATATCCAAAATCCTTTCAACCCGGTTTGGGATGTGATATTGCATTACCAGTGAAACAGGATCTTCTTGCACTTATTCCATGTCCCCGTATCTGGAAAAGGCATGGGAAACCGGACATATGGACTGATTCAAACGGGTTTGTTACAGAAGACGGTATTCTTTCTTACAGCCTCCCCTATCTGGTTAAAGATAAAGATCTTTTAAAGGCTTTCCGAATTATTCCACCACAGGAAGAGGAAATTATAGACAAAGAAAAATTTACAGAAAAAGACCTGAAAACAATCAGTGTTTTCTCTTTTAAAAAAGATACCGGTAAAACTGATACATCGGGAATAATAGAACAGGCTGTTACAGGCATAGAAGATATATTAAAACAATATATCCCCAATCTATATACAGGCAATACTTTAAGTGATGTAACCGGTAATCAAGAGGTAGCCTTTAGCTGGTATCCGGATTTTATATATAACAGGGAAAGCCTTGCTACATGGAGTATTGATGGGGAAACACCATTTCACGAAAATGTCTTATTTTTTGATTTTCATACTGTAGGACAAAACTTTGCCCCTGAATTCGACAAAATTATAAAAAATATACCAGACTGGCGTATAAAGTTAAGCAAAGGACTCAGCAAAATTTTTAATATCAGTAACTTTATACCAAGCATAGAAGATATGCAGGGTGTCATTGAACCAGAAGGCAAACATCCTATCTCAATAGACGATTTCGGTGACGGCGCAAGACATGCCTTTAAAGTTCTGGCTTCTCTTATTGTTTTGACAGACAGATGTACGAATGGAAAAGAAGGGATCTTCCTATGGGAAGATCCGGAACTTTTTATGCATCCGAAAAGTTTATATCTTCTGCTCGAGGAAATCATAAATATGACTGAATTGCTTCCTGTACAGATATTTTTAAGTACTCAGAGCCTCGATCTTATAAAATCTTTTGCAAATATTTTGAATAAAAAACCAGTATTAAAAGAAACAAGCAGAGTTTTTCGTATGGAATTAAGAGAAGGGGAATTGATAAGCTCAAAGTTTACCTATAAAAAGCTCCATGCATGGCTTAAACACGGATCTGATCCACGTTTCTGGAATCAAAGGGAAGTTATAGATTATGAAGCTGATGAAGAGGCGGTGGATGAGGAATGAATGAAGGTATCATAAAATATGCTTTTGTCGAAGGTAAAACAGAAAGAAGATTATTAGAGAAATTAGACAGGAAAAAAGATTTCCCTAAATCGCTAATTATAGATTCCAGAGGCATAGATAATATTTGTAATGAAATAAGTAATACATTAAAGGATGGAGAGATAATAAAAAAACCTCATAGCATATTGATACTATGTGATTGTGAAAAAGGTAAGACTATAACGGATATTGTACGGAAATTTCAGAACTTCATCAATAGTTTTTTAAAAAGTGCGAACATACCAGAACAAACCTTACAAAAAGATGAAACGTTTGAAAATATATTTTTCATGGAAGTTACAGGCATTAAATTTCGTCTTGTCTTACACATAGCCAATCCTCCTGATATTTACAACATGAAATTTATCAATAAAACCATTGACGGGTATATTTTATCCATAGGTTTACGAGATATAGTTCTGGAGAGATTTGCAAAAGAAATAGGAGTCTCAAAAGATAAATTACAAGAAAAAATACTGAATAAAATTCCTGAAATAGCCAGAAACAACGGAATCATTTTTGACCAGGCAAAAGACATTATCGGCATTTATATGGCAATGTCAAGATTTATCACAAAAAAGCGTAATGAAGAAGAAGATACGTTTGCCGGGATAGTAATAGAAAGGTCGAGACAGTATGACAAACAGTCCTTTAAAGAAACTATGGCATCCATTTTAAAAACGCTTGACTTTCTGGAGGTCAAATATGAAATATGAATTTCAGGCCAATTACAATTTATCTCTGACATCTGGTAGAAATCAATTGGAAGGAATAGATTATATAGCAGGTGTTTCAACGAAACCGCCACATTCCTGGGCAGAGTTAGGTGAAATTACCGATCAATTTGCGAAATTACAGGTAATGGCTCAGGCAAATCTTACAGACAATAAAGATTATGCCCGTACAGGTAGAAAAATTAAGCCTTCGGGGTTAATGGCTTTAACGGAAAAAAGACTGGATGAATTCTTTAAACATCAATACAGCACCTTTTTAGAACCTCTTAATCTAGTGACTGACCTTCCCGATATGACTATCTTACCCTTCGGAAGCTGGGGAATTAATTTTAAATTTAAACTGATAAAGCCTTATATAAGTAAAGATGATACAGATTTTTACATAATAGATAATCCGGTAAAAAAAGAATGGGTCTTTAAAGTGCCTTATATAGCTCCGACTCAATGGAAAGGGACATTACGTTCTGTTATGGGCCGGCAGTTATACGAGCAGGCTAACTCATTAACAGATGAACAATTTGCAGAAAAGATGTTTCGATTGGCTTTACTCTCCGGCTCTGAAAAAGAAGAAAATCCGAAAGAAAAATCAAATTTTGCCGGATATTTTGACGAAATAAAACCGGGAGCAACGAATCTATACAGAAAAAAAATAAAAAAACATTTCGGATATAAAACTAATGACTCGATGCCTGATTTTCGAGGCCGTCTTCATTTCTATCCTACCTATTTTACAAAAATCGGCATGGAAGTAATAAATCCTCATGACAGGGAAACAGGAACAGGAACAAATCCCATTTATTTTGAAACAGTGCCGGCAGAGTCGGAAGGAATTTTTACTCTGCTTTATGTTCCTATTGAGCTTATCGGTAATGATAAGAATAATGTAAAAATCGAAGTTCTGGAAGATCTATCTCCGGTGGCAGATGGAATTAAAGGAATGATGACGGAATACGGATTCGGAGCGAAGACTTCGAGCGGGTTTGGACTGGCGGAGATAAAAATAGATTATGGAATAATCGAGTCTAATATAGAAGATTTGCAGAATGTGAACCTTAGAGATTTTATAGAATTAAAAAAATCATAGTTAATTAATTCCTTAATAGCACATGAAAGTGGTGAAGATTATAATGACTATAGATTTGAATAAACTTGCAGATTGTAGAGATGCCTTATTACTTGCTGAAATAACTTGCTGGTTACATATGTTTGGCAAATTGCATAAGGATTTTATAACAGGAAAAGATAAGGACTTAGATATAAAAATTCCGGAAGAAGTAAAAAATAAATATAAAGAACTTAATAATTTATTAATAGATCCAATGTGGCCCAGTCAAATATGGCAAAAATTTGGTATACCAGAATTAAAGGTTAATACAACTATTGAAAAGATAATTAATAATCACCGGAATCCAAACAAAGCAGAAGGTATCGTAAGTTTAGTATGTGATACACATGGAAGAGGTTCCAGTGTAGAAAAAAGTGTTCTTCATCAAGGTGGAGCTTATTACAATTTATATGATCAAAGAAATAAACAGAATGAAATTTACTTATCGTCTGTATTCGGAATCGAAAATACTATTAATGTAAATGATATAAGGAATTACGAACTTTATAATTTTTTACAGGACAATTTATATATGGGCCAAGTAACGAATGAAGTATTACAAAAATTGCCATCAGAAATTGACATTAAAAAATTACAGTTTCTGGTAAATAATGATTTTACAAGGCAAACATTGAGTAATAGATTGAAAAAATGTAATTTTTCTAATAAACATATTAACATAATTTTAAGTTATATCCAGAAGTCAAATAGATTAAATCTAATATCTAAAGAAGATTGGATAGAATTTAGAAGTAATTTTATTAAACATTTAACTATATTTTTCAGGTCAAATATAGCAGACACACGTCGTCCAATCAATGAAACAACCATTTTCGATCAGACTGTTTTAAGTGTAGCCTTTTTGAAAGCATCCTTGGCTGAGATATTACTATCTACCTGGAAAGAGCCTAACCCTAAAAACGATAAAGATAAATATCAATGGCGTATTCTTAAAGTTGGTTTTGATATTATGGAGTTCTACAGCCGTTCTTTTAGTTACGCAGATATGCTTGCCCGTAAGGTTTTAATAAAAACTGCATTTAATGAAGTGCGTAATTTGTTAGAGACTGAATATCCTTTAGGTTATGAGCTATATCATGATGAAAAAGGTTCTATATTTATTATGCCAGATATAAATGCAATGTTGGACACTCAAATAAATGGATTAACCATTGAAAAAAAGATAAAAGAAATTTTTTCCAGATCTCTGGAAGGAGAAGCTGAAGTTATATTAATTTCTCCTGCTGAACCTAGTAGAAATATGCTTTTATTTGGTAAACTAGCTAAAGAAAAAATTCCAAAACCTGCTCCTAAACAAACATGGTTAAGCAAACAATGGAAAGATATAAATTCCAGACAAATTTGTACGGTATGTGGATATAGGCATCAAGTGGATAAAGAAAGAGCTCTATGCGATATATGTAAATATCGGAGACAGGATCGAGCCCAAAAGTGGCTTAAAAATTTAGATGGTACTATTTGGATGGATGAAATCGCTGATAAAAATGGCAAAATTGCATTAATTACCGGGCAATTTAATTTAAATTATTGGTTATCTGGAGAGCTTATTTCTTCTATTACAGTGGGAGATCCACAAAAGGATGTAAATTACCTTAGGTTAAAAAGCGAAATTATTAATAATTTTAATAAAGAGATAAAGCAAATAAATTATCTGTATCAGCTTTTACCAAAGCATATTATAAAGAAATTCAAAATAGTTAAAGACCTGTATAAGTTTCTTATTGAAGATAGTGACCTGAAAATAAATGCAAATACTGATAACAATATAAAAGCATCATTACTAGCCCTTTCTTTAATAAGACAGCAACCTTCTCCTGCACGTATCTACCGTGTATGGGAAACAACGAAAAGATTCTGGGAAGATATTAACGATGAATTCAAAAATACAGTTAAAGAGAACCCTCCTCGTCTCTTGCTATTTCCTGAACATACAGACAATATCATTAATCATCATTCCAGCTATGCCTGTGAACTTCTCATAGATAATAAAAAGATCAGTGCTTTCTGGTATGGTGAACAAAAGCATTTCATAATCATAGAAAATCTGGAGTATATAAAAAAATCCCAGAAACTTGAGAAAGACATCAAGGAATTCATAAAAGATTATAAAAATAACATTATAATTCAAGAACCTTCCGATTATGGCAAAAAAATTAACACTCTCGGTTATTTCACAATTAAACAGGTTGAAGAAAGCAATCAGTATATACCTGCTATACCCATACTTTCAGAACCAGGTACTTTTATGGCTCTTGTACCGGCGGACAGAGTCATGAATATCATAAACTCAATCAAAGAAAAATACGAACAGGAAATGGGAAAAGTAAGGAACCGTCTTCCTCTAAATCTTGGAGTAGTATTTTCCAGTAGTAAAACCCCTCTCAGAGTTATACTGGACAGTGGAAAAAGAATGTTGAAAGAAAAGGAATTTTCTAAAACATTTGAGTTAATAAATGACGCGAAGCCATTATCGGATAAACAATCACTTCCGGAACATTTAAAAAATGATAAACACTGGGAAGAATTTATAAAAGTGGAGTTAAAAATCATAGAAGATACAAAAAGACAAAATTTACACAATATTCAAAATAAAAATCGTAATATAAATTGGCATGTCCCACTAAAAATGGGAGACGGCACCACAGATGACGTATGGTATCCCTATGTTTTTGTAAAATCAGACAAAGATGGTAATCCTCCGTTAAGTCGAGGTAAATTATATGAAGCCCCATGTCCTTGGAATAACAATAGACCGGAATGGGTATTACACGCAAAAGACCTGAAAGAAGGCGATAAAATCTATTTCGCTCCTTCAACTTTCGACTATCAGTGGCTTGATACGGGAGGAAGGCGTTTCGAGATCGCCTATGACGGAAATGGCCAGAGATTTGATATGCCACAGAGACCATATCTCCTTGATGAATTGGATAAACTCCAGGACATATGGAAAGCACTGGTCAATCATCTTACAACAACACAGATACACAGTTTAAGAGAATTAATCGAGACAAAAAGGCAGGAGTGGGATGTTTATCAAAATGACGATGTATTCAGACAGTTTTGCCGTGATGCGATTGCTATGGCACAATGGAAGAAAAGCGATGATAAATATCCCTGGGAAAAAGAGAACAAAAAGTTTAAAGAATGGATCGATATAATGACCGATTACACTGTAAAGGGATGGCTCAATGATGTTATAGAAATAAATATGCAAATCCTGAAAAGAAAACCGGAACAAGGAGGTTAATATGAGCAATAATTTTTTCACACAGAAATATGTAATTCAGACAGTAGACCCTGTCCATATAGGCACGGGAGGAATGAGACTCGGCAGAGTCGATAACAGTATAGTAAGAGAGCCTGGAACAAAATTACCGAAAATCCCCGGCACAAGCCTGAGCGGAACACTGCGGCATTATGCAGCATACAGGTATAACAAAAAACAGTGTGCAAAACAAAAAGAGCACTGCGGCCAGACAACATGTCCTATCTGTTATACTTTCGGCTGGCTGAAAGGCAATAAATCATATGGAGGTGTAGCAAATATAGGAGATACAAGAATACTGTTTTTTCCTGTCTACAGTATGGCAGGCCCAATATGGGTAACATCACTCTCCACATTGAATGATTTTGGAATTAATGGACAGAATGTCAGTGATGATAAAGTCCAAATGTCTTCCGGTTTAAGCAGTTACAAACATCTTAATCTCGGATGGCTAATGGTAGAAAAGGAAAGAGAATTAAATTTACCTGATTTACCTTTTATTTTACCTGATATTGTTAAAAACCGTATTGTTCTTGTATCAGATAAATTCTTCTCTCAGATAGTTAACAGCAATCTGGAAGTCCGAACTTCTGTAGCTATTAATACTGATACAGGAACGGCAGAAGATGGAGCATTGTTTACTTATGAAGCAATTCCAAGAGCTACATATATGTGGTTTGAACTGGTAGTGGATGATTATAGAGAACAATTCCCGAATTATAACAGACTCTTACAATGGGAAAAAATAATTACAGATTCTACACATGATAACAAAGATGCCTTAGAAATTTTAAAGAAAGCAGATCTACCTGTGTCTGAAAACAAGTTTAATGCTTCAAGGGATACAATACTGGATTGGATTAAAGAAGAAAGTATATATAAAACTAAAACTACAGAAATTGACACTAAAAAAATTATTAATGACGGTCTGGATTGGCTAGAACATCTTGGTGTTGGAGGAATGGGTACAAGGGGTTTTGGAAGAATTCGAAAAGTTCCGGAGGTGGAGACGATTGGATAAAATTCTAAATCTGGATAAATTATCTGCAGAATACAGTCAGAATATGGTAGCGGAAAATAAAAATAAAGCAGACGTTCTGGAAAAAGTTGTTACTAAAAGCCTGGGGGTTCTTCAGGAACAGGGTATATATGCAATGATGCTTTTTCTTTTTTCCCGTTCCACAAATGATGAAAAAATAGTTGCAGGCTCAATTCGCAGGCAATTTTATCTGTTTCTGACTCAACTTCCTGATTTTAAAAAAAATGAAGATCTGGCAAAACTTGATATGGTTACACAAAAAAAACCGGAAGATAATGATGAAAAAAAGAAAGAAAAAGTCAGACAGGAATTAGAAAAGGGTTTAAAATTTTATAGCACTAACATAATGGATAATTATGATACTCTTTTCCTTGTTCGGAATATTTACGAACAAACTCTCATCTATGCCCGTTACGGTGCAAAAGCCTTATTAAAGGAGAGCAAAAATGTACCGGAGTCAGTATAGAATAATATTTAAACTCAATTCACCTCTCCATACAGGTCATCGAAAAATCGGTAATCTGATGCAGACCCGTTCCTATGTGCCGGGGAAAAACCTGTGGGCTGCCATTACGGCACGTATAACCAGGGATAATGGAAGTAATAATTATAAAAAAACTGGTAAGGAGATAAATGAAAAATTTCGTTTTTCATACTTCTGGCCGGCCATATCTCCCGATAATACAGAAGTAAAAAAATGGGATGATTTGACAACATATTTTACATTTGATGTTCATGACTACAGTAATCTTTCAAAAATTTATCCTGTAAAAAAAGATAGTAATAAAAAACCTTTCGACTATCTCTTTCTTGGCAGTTATGCATCAACCTCTCTGAATTACGAAAGATATGGAGCAGAAGAAGGAAGTCTTCATGAAGTGGAATTCATATCACCTGTTACAAGAGATAAAAGACAGGTATATCTGGTCGGAAGCATATGGGTAAAGGACAGTTTGTCCGACGATATAAAAAACTGGAAAAAGAGCATTAAAATAATAAGTATCGGAGGAGAACAAAAATATGGATGGGGTCGTCTGGAGTTAATAGAGTGTAACGAAGCACAGAGTAATCCTCTTTTTAAACCCGGTCTGGATTATTTTGAATGGGAAGGATATTTACCTGCTCATATAGACAGTGACGGCACGAAAGAACTTCAAGGATCTCTGGAACCTCTGGTGGGATGGGAGACAAAAGAGGATAACAGTCAAGAAGTCAGTAATGCTAAAATAGCTTTTATACCAGGAATTAATATCAAAAATAAAGAGAATTTTAAGATAATAGAAAACGGATTATGGAGAGTGAAAACATAATACAAATCCCCGCAGTCTGTCAGATAAATCATACTGAACTCATAAAATTCAACGAGTATGAAATAGCTGCAGCAACAGGTAGATATATAGTAGTAAAAGTTAAATATAATGGGAAAGTAATTAAAGCTGACATCAGTGATGACACAGTATCATTCCCAACAGTTTCTTTACCGAAATGTTTTATTCAAGTGTAAGGGCAACATATTACTGAATATGGTAACTAGCAAAAATTGCCCTTACTCATAAATTATTTAATAGACTTTTAATGCTCGTTTCATAACGGAGATGAAAAAAATGATAAACTCTATCAACATCAAAAACTTCCGGGGTATAAAAAAAGGTCAGATAAAAGATTTCGCAAAATTCAATCTCCTTATAGGAGATAACAATACCGGCAAATCATCAATACTTGAAACCATTTATTTATCAGCAACTGCCAGTAAAAGTGCGAATCTCGATAATATCGGTAAAATTATGCTTTCTGACTCTGATTATATGGGATACAATTCTTTTATCAGAGTCCATGAAAAACATGCCATGCCGGAAAAAAAATTAAATGAATGTTACGAAGGAGAGATAATAATAAAAAGCGGTTCCGGCGATAATCCTTTTTATGGATATAAAATTTCAGATAAACCCGCTAATTTCACTGAAGAAGATGCAAAAAAAACAGGACTCTTTATTAGAAATCTTAAAGATAGAAAATCTAATGAGAAAATAAAAAAAATAAAAAATTTAATAGAAGAAGAAAAAATTACTTCTAAAAACAGTCATTTAACGTTTCTCTGGGATCCTGATATGACTTATAACTACGCCGGCACAGCAGGATGGATCATAGAAGGAATATTGCCTGAAAAAGTCCTCTTTTATGATATACATCTGGTTTTTCAACATCTTCCCCTGTCTGTCGGCAGAAGAATGTTAAAAGAAATACCGGCCTGGACAAAAGAAGTCTACAGGTATTTTGCCAGGATTTTAAATCTTCCTGAAGATGGAAATCTGAGTTATATACCCCTGGAAAATAATACTGAATACCTTCAACCTTATATTGCAATTCAGGATAACCCGGCTCTGCCTTTAGACAGCTTCGGAGACGGAGCCAGACTTGTATTCAAAGTTCTTGCCCCCCTTGTAGCTCTTGCAAAAGATATAAACAGAGAAAAATCTGGTTTATTTTTATGGGAAGAACCGGAATTATTTCAAAACCCGGTCACTCTTTATAAACTGCTTGAAACATTAGTTAATCTCACCAGAGATAAAAATATACAGATATTTATTACTACTCAGAGCATTGAAGTTATAGCCTGCTTTACAGATTTAATTCATAGAAAAACTATAGATGAAAATGATATAAAAGCCTATCAATTAAACCTTTCTGACGGAGAACTTAAAACAGCCTGGTTTACAGGAGAAAATCTTCTTGTATGGTTAAGAAATGGTTTTGATCCGAGAATATGGGCAAAATTCAAAAGCCCTCTCTCATATAAACTCAGAGTATCTGAAGAAGAGGGGGAAGAAGAATGTTAAAATATCTGATTCCTGAAGGAAAAACAGAGATAAATATTATAAAACTGTTGAATAAAAAAAAGTTTATAAACTTCACACTGGAAGAAGATTGTAACTATCCGCAAGAAAGTGAGCCAGGTGGGAAAAGCCGTATTAATAGTTATATAAATAGCTTTGGAACAAGACTGGGTATCGACCCATTAAGATACCTTATACTAAGAGATCTGGATGAACATGATAATGAAACCTTTGATACAATTAAACAAAGTATAGAAAATGCTGTAAAAAAGCTATTTGAAGTAAGGGGTTTCTCTGCCAGCCATATTAAATTAAAAAAATCAGATAACTATGCAAATATATATACTTTTTCTTCTGATATGCCGGATTTTAAACTTTCACTGCATATAGCAGATTTCCCGAAGATTGACGATAATATGTCAAAATTTATCAAATCAACAACTGATGACTATATACTCAAACTTATTATTAAAGAAAAGACCTTGGAAAACCTCTATAATAATTTATATAAAAATAAATCTATGAAACCGGATAGTCCCGATATTATTAAACAAAAAGTCATAAAAGAAGTCAGGGAATTACTGGAAAACAACAAAATCATCATGGAAGAAGCAAAAGACTTTATAAGGATATACAGTGCTATAACCCGTACAGGACTTTCCCCTGCAGCTATCGTTAATAAGATAATTAACCATTCCTGTGATGAAGATATTAAGGAAGTCTTTATTTCATTTATATGGGCAGTAAATTATCTTTCCGAAGAAAATTAACGTCATGAAAAACTCCCTTCAACAAAAATATATGAAAAAAAAATCATAAATATTTTTTCACACCGACAGTTTTTGTCGGAGTAAATATAATAAGATAAGTATAAATATAGACTCGAACAATAGAGGACTAAGAAAGGATAATCAACAAATGCTTGATAAAATCTATCTTTCCAGATACAAATTTACTTTACTTCCCGAGTATGAATTACATCTCCCCCAGTATCTCGGTTCAACCCTTCGTGGAGGTTTCGGCTCAGTATTTCGCAAAATCGTATGCTGCTACAGAGACAAAATCTGTAATGAATGTCTTCTTAAAAGCAAGTGTATTTATTCCTACGTATTCGAAACCTCTCCCCCGGAGAACTCGGAAAAACTCAGAAATATAGAATCAATACCGAGACCTTATATAATAGACCCTCCGGCCTTTGACTCAACTGCAGTCTATTCACCTGAAAGACCTTTACGTTTCTATTTGAATCTTATCGGCAAAGCCGTTGAATATTTTCCATACTTTATAGTTGCCTTTCAGGAACTCGGTAAAGTCGGAATAGGCAGAAAAAAAGAAAAATTCATCATTCAGGAAGTGGAAATTCAGGACATAGCAACAGGTAACCTGGAACAGATCTATTTTCCAAACGGAACTGTTTTAAACAAAAGATATATATTCTCACTGGAAGATGCATTAAAACAGGTAAACACAAAAGACTATACTGCAATAAAAATAGATTTTTTATCACCGGTTCGGCTCAAGGCAGGTTCATATCAGCACACACCTGTTTTCCGGCATTTCTTTGGTTCGTTACTTCGCAGGCTTTCATCACTTTCTTATTTTCACTGTAATACGGAACTGAAAATAAGCTATGCAAATATACTGACACAGGCTGAACATATCGAATTATTCGACAATCACACTCACTGGAAGGACTGGGAAAGATATTCTTCAAGACAGCAAACGAAAATGAAGTTCGGCGGACTTATGGGTTCAACAGGTTACGAAGGTAATCTTACACCATTTATGCCTTACCTTAATTTCGGCCAGTGGATTCATGTAGGGAAAAATGCCACATTTGGACTTGGTAAATATGAAATTTTAAGTTTATGATAGGGGGAAAAAGCAATGAATATAAAAGAAAAATCTATTCTGGATAAATTTAAAAGCCTTTTATTAAAGAAAATCAAATTATATAAGCTATTTTTATTCGGCTCAAGAGCCAGAGAAGATGCAGATCCTGATTCAGACATGGACGTTATGGTAATTGTAGATGATCAACTTACAAAAGAGATAAAAGACCATATAAGTGATTGTGCTTGGGAGTCATGTTTTGGTTCCGGTATTATTCTGGTGCCGGTATATTTTGCAAGACAGGAATGGGAAGAAGGCCCTGAAAAATATTCCTTACTTGCTCAGGCAGTAGAAAAGGAGGGTATACTTTTATGAAATCTTATGATATGAAAACTCTAATCAAATATCGTCTCGAACAGGCACAGATCGCTATTGAAGATGGAACATACCTTTTAAATGGCAATAGAAGTCCTCAGAGTATAGTAAATCGATCTTATTATGCTATGTTTTATGCAACACTCGCTTTACTTCAGGAGACAGGAAAGATACCGTCAAAACATACAGGAGTAATAAGCCTTTTTGATACTGAATTCGTTCTAAAGAATATTTTTCCGAAAGAATTATCAAAAGATTTACATAAAGCATTCGATTTAAGGCAGATAACAGATTATAAAATAATTGACCCTATGACTCCAGATGAAGCAAGAGAAACATTGGAAAAAGCAATTAAATTTGTTGAAGCTGTCAAAGAATATTTTAAACATATTATTTAATACTTGCTATATTAAAAATTTATAGTATAACCACTCAGGAGAAAAGAGAATGGAAGTTATAGTAGAAGGATACGGACTTTATCTCGGTAAAAAAAGCGAACGGCTTGTCATAAAAAAAGGGAAAGATGTTCTTGAAGAACATCCCCTTATGAATATTGAAAGAGTAACTATTACTTCTATGGGTGTATCCATCTCTACAGATCTCCTGAAAGACTGTACGGAAAGAGGGATAATTATAAATCTTCTTTCCTGGGGAGGTAAGCCATATGCAATGATTACCTCCCCTCATCTCACAGGCACAGTAATCACAAGAAGGGAACAATTTCGGGCCTATGATGATCAAAGAGGTATTGAATACGGAAGATCTATAGTAACAGGAAAAATAAAAAACCAGATAAATACATTGAAATACTCCTCCAAATATAGAAAACAATCTGCACCGGGTGTATATAAACTCATTTATGAAAAAATCTCAAAAATGAATGAAATTATGAGTGAAACTTCTAAAGTTACAGGGAAAAATATAGATGAAGTAAGAGGAACTCTTTTATCTATTGAAGGCAGGGCATCTCAATATTACTGGCAGGGCATAAAAGAAATTCTGGATGAAGACATAGATTTTCCGGGTCGTGAACATAGAGGAGCAACAGATCCGGTAAATTCTCTCTTAAATTATGGATACGGCATTCTATGTTCCCGTATATGGGGAGCTTTATTACTTGCAGGGCTCGAACCTTACTGCGGTTTTATTCATGTAGACAGACCCGGTAAAGCGAGTCTTGTCTATGATGCAGTAGAAGAATTTCGTCAGCCTGTTGTAGATAGAGTTGTTCTTGCTTTTATTAACAGGAAAGGCCAGGTAGAAATAGATAAAGAAGGAATGCTGGAAGAAAAATGTAAGAAAAATTTTGCCGGAAAGATTATTGAAAGACTGGATGCCCATGAAAAATATGAAGGAAAGAAATATACCATTAAAACTATAATTCAAAGACAGACAAGAAAACTGGCTTCTTTTTTACGCAATGAAGGCAGGTTCGATCCTTTTATATGTAGCTGGTAGAACATATGCAAACCCTGATCATCTATGATATAGAAAGCGATAAAATCAGAAATAAAGCTGCAGAACACTGTAAAGATTATGGTTTAAAGAGGATTCAATTCAGTGCTTTTCTGGGAGATATGAACAGAAACAGAAGAGAAGAATTATTTCTTAAATTAAAAAAACTTCTTGGACAGGCAAAAGGAAATATTCAGTTAATTCCATTATGTGACAAAGATTATGGTTTAAGAAAGATAACGGTCAATGAATAATATTGAGCTTAAAGTGTCTGATATAAAACAGTATCTTTATTGTCCCAGAGTCGTATATTTTTACTATGTACTTCCTGTTCAGGCTAAATCTACTTTCAAAATGGAATATGGAAAGGACCAGCATATAAAATGGGAAGAGCTTGAAAAAAGGAGAACTTACAAAAAATATAAATTATCAGAAGGTGAAAGAATATTTAACAGTTTTTTTGTATCAGACAGACTTGGCCTTGCCGGGAAACTGGATCTTTTAATAAAAACACCGGAAGAATATGTACCTGTAGAATTTAAATATACATCAGGAGAAGTAGCTTTAAGTCACAGATATCAACTGGTAGCTTATGCCATGCTGGTTGAAGATGTATATCATCTTACAATAAGGAGGGGATTTGTCTATCTTATAATGCCGAATAAGCTTGAAGAAATAATTTTTACACAGGATGCCAGATCACAGGTAAAAAAAGTTCTGGAAAAAATCAGAAATATGATAAAAAAAGAAATAATGCCTGAAACAAACAGGTTTCGTTCCTGTTGCCGGGATTGTGAATATTTAAATTTTTGCGGAGATGTGTGGTGATTTAAATGTATTTTCTTTCATCTGAAGAACGACAGTTTCTTTTAAAAGGACTCCTTCCAAAGACCAGAGAAATGAATGTTGTAGATGAATTAAGGGGATGGAACTGGAACCGTCCTCCTCTTGCTCCTGTATATGATTTAAAATTACCTCTTTATGAAATAGCAGGAAAATATTGCCCTGTCGGTAAAGATGTATATTTAAAAAGAGTGATGAGTGTGTCCGGGAATTTGAATTTTCTTATGATTCAGGGTATAGTCCTCCATGATGTCATGGTAGAAATAATGACCAAGGCAAAAAAACTTATATATACGATGGGAGTCAGCAATTATATTTCTATTTTTAATGAATTGAGTAATAATACCCATGAAATTCCCGGGAAATATGTAAAATTACTTGATAATAATCTGGATCTTTTACAAAAAAGAGTGAACTATCTGTGGGAATTCGAAGCAAGAAATATAACTGCAAGAATCCAGGAAGTGTTATCACATCAGCCTTACATAGGAGAAGACTCTCTTGCATATCATGCGTTACCGGTCATTATGGAACAGAAACTTGACGGATCGTTCCTGGGTATGAGTCATTATTTAAGCTCAGATGCATTTATTTTTTCAGAACCTATGATTCTGGATTTGAAATTTGATATTAAAAGAGATTTTCATAAATTGACTACAACAGGATATGCTATGGTTATCGAGTCCTTATATGAATACCCTGTAAATATTGGCTGCCTCATCTATCCGGAATTCCGAGAAGACGGGAGAATAACTGTAAAGAAAGATTTTCATTTTATCAATGAAGAACTTCGTCAATGGTTTATTGAAGAGAGAGATGAAAAAATGAGAATGGTTTTTGAAGAGATAGATCCTGGGATGCCTGAAAAGTGTTATGAAAATTGCCAGTATATGGCAAAATGTCCCGGTTCAGGGAGATAATTAATTGAGCAAAATATGTTGTAGATTTCAGCACTAAATGTTATACTATTAAATACAATATATTATAAAGGAAATATCCATTTTCGAAAATCATAGGAAAAATTCTCATGGAGAAATATTTTTGGGAAACGGCAGAATGTGAATGGAGATTAAAATGTTAGATATGACCGGGCTTTTTAGAAAAATAAATTTTTCGCAAATCGAGCAGGTTTTTTTGCAGAAAAGATATTTTCGAAGTCATAAGATGAATTCTGTAAAAAAGTCAATATCAATAAATCTTGAAAAGCTTGCCAATAACTGTACTTTGACAATTAAATATTTGTAATCGTGGGCGGTTCCACAGTTTGACTCATTTAATAGAGGACTGAAACCTTATTGCTCCTACAGAAGAAGTGCCGAATATTGCTGGTTCCACAGTTTGACTCATTTAATAGAGGACTGAAACAATTCCAGAGCTTTATTAACGATAACCTCAATTCCAGTTCCACAGTTTGACTCATTTAATAGAGGACTGAAACGGAATAATAGCCGTAGACCCGGAAGTAATTCCGCTTGTTCCACAGTTTGACTCATTTAATAGAGGACTGAAACGTCAAAGTCCTTTGAATAGTCCAATTGGTTCCATCTAGTTCCACAGTTTGACTCATTTAATAGAGGACTGAAACGTCATACGAGATAGATAATACCTGCTGTGATACTCTCGTTCCACAGTTTGACTCATTTAATAGAGGACTGAAACGTAACAGTGGTAACAGTGGAATTCTTTTTCTTATTTTCGTTCCACAGTTTGACTCATTTAATAGAGGACTGAAACTGCGAGCAATTGACTTGCCGAACTTGCAATATCCGCGGTTCCACAGTTTGACTCATTTAATAGAGGACTGAAACCAATCTTACCAATCGAGAATTCAAAATCTATCTCAGTTCCACAGTTTGACTCATTTAATAGAGGACTGAAACTGAAGGAGCTTTAACTTTCACAACATTACGTTTATTTAGTTCCACAGTTTGACTCATTTAATAGAGGACTGAAACAAATCCCGGAAGATAAAGCTGATGTAATTGATAAAAGTTCCACAGTTTGACTCATTTAATAGAGGACTGAAACGGAAAGCACTGCAACTATTATTCTTCCGTTATATATAGTTCCACAGTTTGACTCATTTAATAGAGGACTGAAACCTTCTACCAGTTTCTCTATGCCGAGTTTTATTGAGTTCCACAGTTTGACTCATTTAATAGAGGACTGAAACGGTAATAATACTTCTCCAACTTCCTCAATTGCTCCGGCGTTCCACAGTTTGACTCATTTAATAGAGGACTGAAACTCTCGTATGGTGGAAAACGCTGGAATTCAATGTGCGGAAGTTCCACAGTTTGACTCATTTAATAGAGGACTGAAACTCATTTTGTATATCATCCACATTCGCCGTCATGCGAAGTTCCACAGTTTGACTCATTTAATAGAGGACTGAAACTAAACCACCATATTATCACAGGTAACTTCACGGTCGTTCCACAGTTTGACTCATTTAATAGAGGACTGAAACGTGATATAGAGTGGAAATATTGAAAAAAAGGAGTGAGTTCCACAGTTTGACTCATTTAATAGAGGACTGAAACATATTACACCTGAAAGATTCTTACAAATGGCATTTACAGTTCCACAGTTTGACTCATTTAATAGAGGACTGAAACGGCACAAATACCGGATATTGTGCATATGAAAATGACAGTTCCACAGTTTGACTCATTTAATAGAGGACTGAAACGATTTCTCAAGATATTCTTTTCAATATATCAAGTATTTGTTCCACAGTTTGACTCATTTAATAGAGGACTGAAACCATCTACCTTTTGAATTCCCTCGACTTCTACTTTTACTGTTCCACAGTTTGACTCATTTAATAGAGGACTGAAACTTACATGCCGGGCATTTCATGGTTACGTAATAATCTTGTTCCACAGTTTGACTCATTTAATAGAGGACTGAAACGTTCGTTTAAATCCGTCTCCAATGCTTTAGATAAGGTTCCACAGTTTGACTCATTTAATAGAGGACTGAAACTCTATTCAGCAAACAAACTCTTTTAAGAGATGTACTGTTCCACAGTTTGACTCATTTAATAGAGGACTGAAACTTCTGCCTCTCCTCCTCTCCGATTCGCCGAGCTTGCGTTCCACAGTTTGACTCATTTAATAGAGGACTGAAACTTAGATTTTCATTTTAATCTGAAAGGCGTTTCCTCTGCGTTCCACAGTTTGACTCATTTAATAGAGGACTGAAACTCACCTTCCGTATTTGCTGTAGATAACAGTCAGGCAGTTCCACAGTTTGACTCATTTAATAGAGGACTGAAACGGAATACTTTGAATAATTCCCCCTAGAAAACTATCGAGTTCCACAGTTTGACTCATTTAATAGAGGACTGAAACGAATATGGGAATGTAATAAAATATGCTGAAGTGCTGGTTCCACAGTTTGACTCATTTAGAGGATTTTCTGAAAAAGTAACCGAGAGTTAGATAGTGTAAAGGGATCAAGATT